>NZ_JAKSYQ010000253.1:0-36955 GCF_022829665.1 Methylobacterium sp. E-041
CCTGGCAAACGGCCTGCTGATCGCCGTGCTGGTGCGCCTTGATACCCCCGAGCACGAGGTGGGCCCGGGCTGGTTCGTGGAGGCGGCCTTCGGACGGCTCGTTGGTATCTCAGCGCCGATCTTCGCCACGCTGGAGGAGGCCACGCGATGGCTACGCCAGCACCGAAAGGCGTGACTTAAACAGGATTGGTGCTGCAAAGTTCACCCAATGGCTGGACAGGCGAAGTAGCACTGACGATCCTGGTCAAACACCATACCGTGATGGCCGAACTGTCGCGGGATCGATCGCGTACAGCGCCTGTTGTCAGACGCTCCAGGATTTTCCTGCCGCATCTCCATCGTCTGGAATTACAGTGATTAAAATTTTGCTCGCCGCTGCTGTTGCGGCCGTGCTCTCTACGCCTGCCTTCGCCCAGTATCAGGATGTGCCCGCAAGCACGGGTGAGGTCGGCCCGCGTGGCGTGCCTGGTGTCGTGACCCGCCAGCCAGGTTCGACTGGCGAAGAGGGTGCTGCTACTTACTCACCAACTGGACGTGCCGAGGATGGAATTTCGGACGACTCGGCGGCTTCCGGCAACGAGGGGCAGCCTTCACGCCTAGGCTCGACCGGTAGCGGTGGCGGAAGGTAACATCTTCGGTACTATCAGTCTGCCGTGACCCTTCAGCCCGCCCAATTCGCCGCGGCGGGTTTTGCATACCGCCAACTGGGCAAGCTGTTGGTCTGAATACTCAATTAGATAGAATCAGGCATCCTAAGCTATGAGACGTTCATACCAAGCGAGCCGAGCGTTCGTCCCATAAATGTCACCGTGAAGATTTGTAGCTTTGTACCGCCCATTCGCGGCAATCTCGTCAATTGGTTAGAATTCCGCCAGATAAATCATATCTTTTGATCCCTTATGATTTGTTTATTGCACCCATAAGGTCGCACGTCTGGACCTCTCGGTCACGCTGCTTGTTCTGTTTTTACGTCCATCATATTTGGGCGAGCGAGGTTTATAAGTGTCAGAACATACCTCTGGTCAGGACAGTCGTCAGGGCAAGCGTGGCAGACCAGCCCTCTATGTCTTGATCGTAAGCGTCGGATTGATGCTCACTTCCTTGGCTGGGCTGATGATCTGGCAGGGAGCGAATTCTCGTGCCGATTACGCCAGCCAGAGCCAAGCCGCGTCGCGTAAGCAGATTACCGGGTCCGAAAGCGGCAGATCGGATGTCACGTCATCTGCGAACAGCAGTGGTGTCCCTGGCGGCAATCCAGCCTATCCGCAGCCAGCCGCACGCAGGGCCAACCAATGAAATCGGCCAAGACGACGACCGCGGATGTGGTCGAAATCGCGGTGCTCGCGCGCGCCAAGCGCAACTTCCAAAACAACGGCTTGGGAGATCGAATGTGGGGTACCCCCGGCGCTGCAAATGAGCCTCCGCTCAGCGAAGCTTTTCTTCTGAGCGACGATCAACGTGCTGACTTCATCGCAGCCGCACGAGCGGAGATTGAGGCCGAGAATGGCTCTTCACTTCATGCAGACGCAAGCGTCTCTTTATCTAAGGCCAAGCCATAAGTTTCGGTATCAGTGCGCTGTACGGGAGCCGCGACGATGCGCAGTCGGCGAAAGGCACATTGATCGCATCTGGCATCCTCGAGGGCGTGACCCGTCTTGTCGTTTGCCCTGCCATACCTCCGGTCGGCTGCGGCGAGCGATTGCATGGCACATGGCAGTCTCCCAGGCATTACGGGCTGGGCGTTTGTGGCCACCTGTGACTGCGTAGCGTGTCAGGATACGTTGAACGGTCAGGCTGCGTGAGATTGATGCGCGTCGACTGGTGGCATGACATCAGGAAGCCACACCTGCGGAAGGCTGGCCACGGCCGGCTTAGCAAAAAGATATCCTTGAAACAGACGGATGCCAGTCGAATATAGGGTCGTCAGTTCGGCCTCGGTCTCAATGCCTTCAGCAATCACTGCCACGTTTAGCTGGCGTGCCATCGTAACCACACCAGTAACGATGGTGTGACGTGCGAGAGAGGTTGCGATGCCGCGAACTAACTCCATGTCGAGTTTGATGAAGTCAGGTTGAAAGCTTGCCAACAGATTGAGGCCGGCATACCCAGCACCGAAGTCGTCGAGCGCCGTGGCAAAACCGTGCTTACGATACTCGGTGATGATCCGCTGGACGTGGGCAATGTCCGTCATGCGCTCGTTCTCCGTGAACTCGAACATGATCTGCCGGCGAGCGAAGCCGACGCGATGGGCGGCGTCGAGGGTCGCACGGATGCAGGCTGCAGGCTCATACACGGCGTTCGGCATAAAGTTGATCGATAGCCGCGTTTCCTGATCAGAGAACAAGGAGGCGGCAAGTTCGATCGCTTTGACGCGACAGGCTTGGTCGAACTTGTACCGGTTGCTCTCGTCTACCATGCCGAGGATCTGCCCCGCTCCCTGCCCCTCAGTTCCTCGAACCAAAGCTTCATAGCCCCAGACGGTATTCTGCCGGAGATCAAGTATGGGGTGGAACGCCATCGTAAACTCGAAAGGCAGTGGCTTCCCGTCGCGGCACCCCTGGCATTTCATCGTAGTCATCACAGCCGCTCCACCTACATGTGATGAAACTAGATGCGTGTAATGAAATCTAAGTAAACATGTTAATTTTGATCAAATGATCAAATCCCATGCAATGGGCCATGACACGAATGCGCAGGAAAAAATTATGATATGATGGCCTGCTTCTGTTCACCCTCCCCGCGGGGCAGTTTAGAGGAACCCGCTCCCTGCATGATCTTTGAAGGCGTTTGCCCGGTGGACGTACCCGAGGACGGTCCGGGGGTCGCGGTGGCCTGACACTTCCATGATGCGCGCGAGGTCGGCCCCGTGCTCGGCCGCCGTCGTCACGAACCCGGTCCGCAGGCTGTGCCCACCGAACGCGGCCGGGCAGGTAACTCCATCGAGGCGCTAGTCACCGAAGCCATGCACGAAATTCTTGCAAAACACAGCCGGTAAAAGGTGCACCAGAGTTGGACTGACGTGCTACGCGTTCCCGCTCCCGCCTGTGATCCGGCATTCCGCTCGGCCAACGTTAGTCCGGCGCTTTCAATTTGCCATCGTGCCGCTAGCTTCATTTGCAGCGAGCGGTTGAGGTCGATGGAGCGGTCAGCACACTTTATGTACATCACACCACTGCTCAACGATCAGCAAGAGGCTCTGGTCAAAGCCGCCGAAGAAGCGGTTTTGGAGCCATTGGCAGACTTTCCACATATCGAGCTGCGTTCAGGTGTGGAGCCGTGGGACAAGCGGCGCACCGCCGGCAAGATCCTACGTATCGAAATTCCTCATAAAGCTCATTCCGTTTCGAATGTTAGCGCGGATCGTCCAGACCCAGTGATGCTGATCGAGGCAGCACATGAGGGCCGGCAGTCGCACCTCATTCCTCTCCGCATCGCCCGCATGGCTTCCTCACCATTCGCTTTCCTGCGTGGGGCTGCCCAGGTTATGGCCTGGGACCTCGCTCATGGTCCTCGCACCGCAATCGATGTGGTTTTGAACGGGGACGCACACATTTCCAATTTCGGCTTGTTCGGAACCCCACAAGGCGATGTCGTATTGGATCTCAACGACTTCGATGAGGTCACAGTTGGACCGTGGGAGTGGGATCTCAAGCGGCTTTGTGCAAGCATCGAGGTGGCAGCTCGCGACGCTGACGTGCCCCCATCTGAGCGTCGGGAGGCGACGCTGAGCGCCGTGGCGGGCTACCAGCACACGATGAACGATCTTGCCCCTCGCGGATCGCTCGAAGTCTGGCAGTCCGCATCGCGAGCCGACGATCTTGTCTTCGCCGGAATCGAGATCGATGCACGCTCTCAAGCGGTCGTGACCAAGGCCGTTGGGAAGGCTCGGCGGAAGACTAATGAGAGTCTGCTGGCCCGCGTCGGGGAACGTCGTACAGATGGTGGTTGGCGGTTCCGCGAGGATGCGCCGATCCTCGTTCGGGTTGATGATGCCACGCGCGAGGCTGTGACGTCCGGGTTGGAACGCTATGCTGAGACGCTGCCGCGCGAGCGCCGGTTCATGCTGAACCGCTACCACGTGGTCGACGTCGCCCACCGCGTCGTCGGGGTCGGCAGCGTCGGGACCCGCGCCTACGTGGCGCTGCTCTGCGGCAACTCGGACCAGGACGTGCTCTTCCTCCAGGTGAAGGAGGCGGTGCGCCCGGCCCATGCCCCCTACCTGCCCGGCATGCCGGAGCCCTATGCCAGCCACGAGGGCGAGCGGGTGATCTACGGCCAGCGCCTGCTCCAGGGCGTCGGCGACCCGCTGCTCGGCTGGACCACGATCGCCGACCGCCCGTTCTACGTGCGGCAGATGAAGAACATGAAGGGCGAGATCCCGGTCTCCTGCATGACCGGGCAGCCGCTGCTGTACTTCTCCTGGGCCTACGGCGCGCTGCTCGCCCGCGCGCATGCCCGCACCGGCGACGCGGCGGCCATCGCCGGCTATTGCGGCAAGGACCGCCACGCCGACCTGCGCGAGGCGCTGGCCGACTGGGCGCACGCCTACGGCGACCGGAACGCGGCGGACTACCAGGCCTTCCTCGCCGCGATCAAGGCGGGCCGGCTCGAGGCGGCACCCGATCCCTGCCTGTGACCCGGCGCGGCCCGCGCCGCGCCCGCTCCCTGCTACCGCTTCGTCAGCCCGCCGAGCACGTTGCGCAGGATCGCGTTGCCGACCTGGGTGCCGACGCTTCGCGCCATGGAGCGCGCCGCGTTCGACACGACCTGCTCGGCGAGGCTCTGCGGCGCCTTGCGGCCCCCCTTGCCGCCACCCTTGGCGGCGGGCGTGCCGAACACGCTGCCCATGATGCCGCCGAGGAACCCGCCGAGGCCGCCTTCCGAGGCCTGCGCCGCTTCCGCCGGGGCGGCGTCGAGATTCTTGCGCTTGGCCAGCATCTCGTAGGCGCTCTCGCTGTCGATCGCCTCATCGTACTTGCCGCGCAGGGGGCTCCGGGCGATCAGGTCAGCGCGCTCGGCCGGCGTCAGCGGGCCGACGCGCCCCTGGGGCGGCGCGATCAGGGCGCGCTCGACCACCGAGGGCGTGCCCTTCGGCTCCAGGAAGCTGACCAGGGCCTCGCCGACGCCGAGCTGGGTGATCGCCTCCGCGACGTCGAAGCCGGGATTCTGCCGGAAGGTCTCCGCGGCGGCCTTCACGGCGCGCTGGTCGCGGGGGGTGAAGGCGCGCAGCGCGTGCTGGACCCGGTTGCCGAGCTGGCCCAGCACCGTCTCGGGCACGTCGAGGGGGTTCTGCGTCACGAAGTAGACGCCGACGCCCTTCGAGCGGATCAGCCGCACCACCTGCTCGACCGCGTCCAGCAGCGCCTTCGGCGCATCGTTGAACAGCAGGTGCGCCTCGTCGAAGAAGAACACCAGCTTCGGCTTGTCCAGGTCGCCCACATCGGGCAGCTGCTCGAACAGCTCGGAGAGCATCCACAGCAGGAACGAGGCGTAGAGCCGAGGCCGCTGCATCAGCTTGTCGGCGGCCAGGATGTTGACGACGCCGCGCCCGTCGCGGTCGGTCCGCATGAAGTCCTCGAGGTTGAGGGCCGGCTCGCCGAAGAACCGGTCGGCGTTCTGGTTCTCGAGCATCAGGAGCTGGCGCTGGATCGCGCCGACCGACGCCGCCGAGACGTTGCCGTACTGGCCGGAGATCGTCTTGAGGTTCTCCGAGCAGAAGGCCAGCAGCGCGCGCAGGTCCTTCAGGTCGATCACCGGCCACTGGTTCTCGTCGGCGACGCGGAAGGCGATGTTGAGGACGCCCTCCTGCGTGTCGTTGAGCTCGAGCAGCCGCGCCAGCAGCAGCGGCCCCATCTCGGTCACGGTGCAGCGGATCGGATGGCCCTGCTCGCCGAACAGGTCCCAGAACACGGTCGGGAAGCGGTCGGGCTCGTAGGCGATGCCGAGTTCCTCGGCGCGCTTGACGAAGACCGGCTTGGATTCCCCGGCCGCCGCCAAGCCCGAGAGGTCGCCCTTCACGTCCGCCGCGAAGACCGGGACGCCGGCATTGGAGAAGCCCTCGGCCATCACCTGCAGCGTCACGGTCTTGCCGGTGCCGGTCGCGCCGGCCACCAGCCCGTGCCGGTTGGCGAGCTTGAGCGTCAGCACCTCGGGCTTCGGCGCGCCGGTCTTCGGGATGCTTTTTCCAACGAGGATGCTGCCGTCGCCCGCCATCACGCCCAATCCCCTTCGCACCACCGGTGAAGGTTATGCCGGCCGAAGACCGGCTTTGCCAGATGCGCGGCCGTTTTGCTTGATTTCTGCTTCCCTAAGCCCGAAGGACGAGGAAACACCCTCGGGAGCTGCCGATCATGGAAGAACTCATCGCCCGCGTGACCAACCGCACCGGGCTCGATGCCGCGACGGCGCAGACCGCGATCGGGCACATCCTGGCGTTCCTCCAGAAGGAGGGCCCCGCCACGGAGGTGAGCCAGCTGATGGCGGCGATGCCGGGCGCCGAATCCCTGGTCGCGACCTCGAACGCCGACGAGGGCGGCGGCGGCCTCATGGGCATGCTCGGCGGCATGATGGGCGGCGGCGTGATGGCGCTCGGCCAGAAGCTGATGGCGGCCGGCGTGCCGATGGGCCAGATGCAGCCGCTCGGCCAGGAGCTGTTCGCCTACGGCCGCGAGAAGGCCGGCGAGGACGTGATGGGGCCGATCGTCGGCTCCGTCCCCGGCCTCAGCCAGTTCGTCTGAGACCGGACGGCCTTCGGGCTCGCGGGACGCTCACGGGCGCCGGCGCGGGCCTGTCATAAAAGCGTGCGGCCTTCGTGATTGTGTCCGGTTCCAGGGCCTGGAGCCGGCCGCCCCGCGGGGGCGCGCTCCCGACCCGGAATGGGCGTCGACCATGGTCGCGAAGTTTACGCGTGGGGCCTCCGCCGCTTGGGACGCGATCCGGGCCAACGGCTGGGACAGCGTCGAGTCCCCCATCGCGAAGCTGAAGCGCAAGTCGGCCGACGGCACCCTGCCCGGCTTCGGTGGCCGCAGCCTGACCCCGCCCGGCGCCACGCCGATCCGCTTCAAGGCCAAGGGTGCGGGCAAGCCCCTCCCCGAGCTGGGCCCGAGCCTCGGCCGCATCGGCAGCCTCGAGGTGTGCCTCGCCACCCGCAAGTCCGAGATCCGCCGGGCGCAGCGGCTGCGCTACCAGGTGTTCTACGAGGAGATGTCTGCGATCCCCAGCGGCATGGCGATGCTGTCGCGGCGCGACGTCGACGCCTACGATGCGGTCTGCGACCACCTCCTGGTGATCGATCACGCCGCGACCGACGCGAAGCCGTTCCGCAAGGCGCGGCCCAAGGTGGTCGGCACTTATCGCCTGCTCCGCGGCGAGGCTGCCGAGCGCCATTTCGGCTTCTACTCGGCCTCCGAGTTCGACATCGCGCCGCTGCTCGCGGCCCATCCCGGCAAGCGCCTGCTCGAGCTCGGCCGCTCCTGCGTGCTGAAGCCCTATCGCACCAAGCGCACGGTCGAGCTGCTCTGGGCCGGCATCTACGCCTACGTGCTGCACCACCGCATCGACGCGCTGATCGGCTGCGCCAGCCTCGACGGCACCGATCCCGCCCGCCTCGCGCTGCCCCTGAGCTTCCTGCACCACCATGCCCGTGCGCCCGACGGCTGGCGGGCCCGGGCGCTTCCCGAGCGCTACGTGCCGATGGACCGGCTCGACCGCGAGGCGATCGACCCGAAGGCCGCCCTGCAGGCGCTGCCGCCGCTGATCAAGGGCTATCTCCGCGTCGGCGCCACCTTCGGCGACGGGGCGGTGATCGACCGCCAGTTCGGCACCACCGACGTCTTCGTCGTGCTGCCGGTGACGGCGATCGGCACGCGCTACCTCGGCCACTTCGCGCCGACGGCGAACGCGCGGGCGGCGTGAGCCCCCGCGGCGAGCGACGCCGGCGACGGTCCGTTCCGGACCGCGCCAGCATCGCCCCGTCGGTCAGTTCGGGTGGAACACGACCTTCACGCAACCGTCCTTCTTGTCCCGGAACGTCTTGTAGAGGTCCGGCCCGTCGGCGAGGTTGGTGGAGCGGTGGGTGATCATCGACGTCATGTCGATCTTCCCCTCCTGGATCAGCTTGGTCAGCGTCTCCAGGTAGCGCTTCACGTGGGTCTGCCCGCTCTTCATGGTCAGGCCCTTCTGGACGATCATGCCCATGTTGACCGGGATCGGGCCGCCGTAGACGCCGGGCACCGAGACGATGCCGCAGGGGCGCACCGCCTTGATCGCCTCCATCAGGGCGTAGGGCCGCTCGGTCGAGGTCAGCTTCTCCTGGATCGTGTTGACGAGGCTGGCCACGCCATGGCCGGCGCTGGCCTCCATGCCGACGCAGTCGATGACGCCGTCGGCGCCCTCGCCCTTGCTGATCTCCTTGATCCGCTCGAACACGTCTTCCTTCGCGTAGTCGATGATGTCGGTCGCGCCGTAGGTGCGGGCGAGCGCCAGGCGCTCGGGCACCGTGTCGATCGCGATGATGCGCTCGGCGCCCATGATCTTGGCGGACTGGATCGCGAACAGGCCGACCGGGCCCGCGCCCCAGACCGCGATGATCTCGCCGCCCTTGATCTCGCAATGCTCGGCGCCCTGCCATCCGGTCGGCAGGATGTCGGTGAGGAACAGCAGCGACTCGTCGTCGACGCCCTCGGGCGCCAGCATCGGCGCCACGTCGGCCATCGGCACGCGCACGTACTCGGCCTGCCCGCCGCCGTAGCCGCCGGTGAGGTGCGAGTAGCCGAACAGGCCGGCGGTGGTGTAGCCGAACTGGGCGGCGGCCATGGCGGCGTTGCGGTTCGAGCGCTGGCAGACGGAGTAGTTCCCGAGCCGGCACTGGCGGCATTCGCCGCAATTGATGTTGAACGGCACGACCACGCGGTCGCCCTTCCTGAACTTGGTGAAGCCCTGCCCGACCTCGACGACCTCGCCCATGAACTCGTGGCCGAGCACGTCGCCCGCCTCCATGGTCGGCATCTGGCCGTCCATCAGGTGGAGGTCGGAGCCGCAGATGGCGCAGGACGTCACCTTGATGATGATGTCGCGCGCATCCTCGATCCGCGGATCGGGGACCGTGTCACAGCGGATGTCGCCCTTGCCGTGCCAGCACAGCGCTTTCATGGAAATCCTCTCGTGACGGCGGAATCGCGGCCCACGGAGGTGCGGGCTCGTGCGGGTAAGTGCCCGATCGTACGGCCAAGTTCCGATGGCCCGTCGAATGGCCGCAGCGGTCCGACCGCATCCGGGGGGCCGGTCGCGGCCGTGCCGCCGGGATCCGTGCTACGAGGCGCCCTCCGCAAACCCGATGGGTCCAGAACCAGCATGATCGTCTACGGCACCGGCTATTCGCCCTACGTCCGCAAGATCCTCGTGGCGCTCGCCGAGAAGGGCGTGCCCTACGAGCACGTGCCCTGCATGTTCCACGCGCCCGATGCGGCGTTCCAGGCGGCGAGCCCGCTCGGCAAGATCCCGGCGATCGACGACGACGGCTTCAAGCTCGCCGATTCCTCCGCGATCCTGTGGTACCTGGAGCGCAAGCACCCGGACCCGGCGCTGATGCCGGCCGACGCGAAGGCGCTCGGCCGCGCGGTCTGGTACGACAAGTTCGGCGACACGGAGCTGTTCGGCCCGCTGGTCGTGGCGTTCCGCGAGCGGGTGCTGAAGCCCAACATGATGGGCAGGCCCTGCGACGACGCCGCGGTCGCCAAGTCGCTCGACACCGACCTGCCGCCGCTGTTCGACCATCTCGAGGGTCGGATCGACGGCGCGTTCCTGGTCGGCGACGCCTTCTCGATCGCCGACATCGCGATCGCGACCGGCTTCTACAACTTCCACCTCGCGGACGCGAAGATCGACGCCGCCCGCTGGCCGAAGCTCGCGGCCTACGTCGACGGCATCCTGGCGCGCCCGTCCTTCGTCACGGCCATGGCCGCGCGCAAGGGCTGAGCGCCGTCCGATAGACCGCGTTACTGATGGACTCGGTTCAGCGCGTCTCCCTCCCCCCTCGGCGGGGAGGGAGGAACCCGTGCCGGGTTCGATTCGCGTCGCGGGATATGACGTCGCCCCGGCCGGGCCGTCATGCCGGCCCGGGTTCAGCGGCGGCGCTTGATCGAGCCCACCGTCTGCACTTGGGCCTGCGCCTCGGCGCGGTCCTCGTCGCTGGCCGCTGCCCAGTTCTTCTCGTAGAGCGCGACGATCCACGCGTCCTTGGGCCCCTCGACGCCCTCGCGGGCCAGCGAGAGCCACATCAGGCCACGGGCGCGCTGCACCGGCACGCCGCCCATGCCGTTCATCAGCATGTCGCCCAAGAGCGCCTGGGCCGGGTGGTGGCCCTTCTCGGCGGCGAGGTTGAACCAGCGCGCGGCCTGGCGCGCGTCGGCCTCGACGCCGGTGCCGTCGAGGTAGAGGCGGGCGAGGTTGTACTGCGCGTTCGGGTCGCCGAAATACGACGCCGCGTAGTTGAACATGTCGTAGGCCCGCTCGGGGTTCGGGCGCACGTAGGTGCCCTTGATCCCGTCGAGGAAGTAGCTGCCGAGCGCGGTGAAGGCGCTCGCCGTCACCGCCGAGGTCTGCGCGTCGGGCCCGTCGTCGGTGCCGGAATCGGCGATCCGCGAAAAGAACTCGAACGCCTTCAGGTCGTCGTGCGGGACGCCGTCGCCCTCGGCGTACATCCGGCCGAGCTTCCACAGGGCGAGCGCGTGGCCCTGGTCGGCGGCGTATTCGAGCGCGCGGGCCGCGCCCTCCTTGTCGCCGGCATTGTACTCGCGCACGCCGGCCCGCAGGGCGTCCTTGGCGCTGCGGTAGCTCTTCTCCGGCACGGGCGTGCGGACGCTGGCGTCGAGCGCCTCCGTCGCCGGCGTGCCGGCGAGCAGGGTCGCGACCGCCGTCGCGGCGAGCGCGAGGCCGCGCAGGTGCACGTTCAGCCCGCCGCGGGACCGACGGGGATCGGCCCGGTCCGGCCGGTCGCGGTCGGTCCTAGACGTCCGCATAGCTCTGGATCTCCTCGGCGCCGCCCGGATGGGTCACGGCGCCGTTCACGGCGGGTCCGACGGTCTGCGCGTACTTCCAGAGGTAGCCGGAGGTCGCGGAATTGGTCCGCGGCGTCCACGCCTTGCGGCGCGCGTCGAGCTCGGCGTCGGAGAGCGCCACGTCGAGGGTGCCCTTGATCGCGTCGAGCGTGATCATGTCGCCGTCGCGCAGCAGCCCGATCGGCCCGCCCACCGCCGCCTCGGGCCCGACATGGCCGACGCAGAAGCCGCGGGTGGCGCCGGAGAAGCGCCCGTCGGTGATGAGGGCGACCTTGTCGCCCATGCCCTGGCCGTAGAGCGCGGCGGTGGTGGACAGCATCTCGCGCATGCCGGGGCCGCCCTTCGGGCCCTCGTAGCGGATCACCAGGACCTCGCCCTCCTTGTAGGTGCGCTTCTGGACGGCCTCGAAGCAGGCCTCCTCGCCGTCGAACACCCGCGCCGGGCCGGTGAAGACCTGCTTGTCCAGCGGCATGCCGGCGACCTTCACGATCGCGCCCTCGGTGGCGAGGTTGCCCTTGAGGCCGACGACGCCGCCGGTCGGGGTGATCGGGCTGCCGGCCGAGCGGACCACGTCCTGGTCCGAGTTCCAGCGGACGTGCTCCATGTTCTCGGCGATGGTGCGGCCGGTCACCGTCATGCAGTCGCCGTGGATGAAGCCGTGGTCGAGCAGGGTCTTGATCAGGAGCGGGATGCCGCCGACCTCGAACATGTCCTTGGCGACGTAGCGGCCGCCCGGCTTCAGGTCGGCGACGTAGGGCGTGCGCCGGAAGATCTCGGCGACGTCGAACAGGTCGAACTTGATCCCGCACTCGTGCGCGATCGCCGGCAGGTGGAGCGCGGCGTTGGTCGAGCCGCCCGAGGCAGCCACCGCGGCGGCGGCGTTCTCCAGGGACTTGCGGGTGACGATGTCGCGCGGGCGGATGTTCTTGGCCAGCAGCTCCATCACCTTCTCGCCGGCGGTGGCGCAGAACTGGTCGCGGATCTCGTAAGGCGCCGGCGCGCCGGCCGAGTAGGGCAGCGCAAGGCCGATCGCCTCGGAGACGGTGGCCATGGTGTTGGCGGTGAACTGCGCGCCGCAGGCGCCGGCCGAGGGGCAGGCGACCTGCTCGAGCTCGTCGAGGTCGTCGAGGCTCATGTCGCCGACGGCGACCTTGCCGACCGCCTCGAACAGGTCCTGCACGGTGACCGGGCGGCCGCGGAACGAGCCCGGCAGGATCGAGCCGCCGTAGATGAAGATCGACGGCACGTTGAGGCGCACCATCGCCATCATCATGCCCGGCAGCGACTTGTCGCAGCCGGCGAGGCCGACCAGGGCGTCGTAGGCGTGGCCGCGCATGGTCAGCTCGACGGAATCGGCGATGACCTCGCGCGACGGCAGCGAGGCGCGCATGCCGGCGTGCCCCATGGCGATGCCGTCGGTGACGGTGATGGTGCAGAACTCGCGCGGGGTGCCGTGGGCGGCCGCGACGCCCTTCTTCACCGCCTGCGCCTGGCGCATCAGCGAGATGTTGCACGGGGCGGCCTCGTTCCAGCACGACGCCACGCCGACGAGCGGCTGGTGGATCTGCTGCTTGGTCAGGCCCATCGCATAGAGATACGAGCGGTGCGGCGCGCGGTCGGCCCCCTCCGTGACGTGGCGGCTCGGCAGCTTCGACTTGTCGTTCGTAGGCGCGTCCATGACCTGTCCCGCACCCCCGGGTCCGCTACGCATCGGCCGATCCCCGGCAGGGTGCGAACGACCGTCCCGCAGCGTCGACCGACGTTGCGCGAGGAGGCTCGACCACGCTCTTGGAATCGCTCGCAACCGAGCGGTAACCGGTTGGGGGAAAAGCCGTTTACCGCGGATGCTGAGGTGGTCCCGGTTTATGGCGGGATCGCGGCGGTTGAAGGCAGGTCTCGGGGCAAACCCGGGATGCTTTCGCGGTGTTGCGACCCCGCCACAGCCGCGTTTGGCTTGCTCGGCGCCCAGATATTCAGACGTGCGGGCCGGTGATCGTTCCGGACACGTGAGCGGGCGGCACTGCGTATGCTCGCATTGACGACGCATCTGTGCGAGCCATGGCCGAAGACGAAAGACGACCCTTGCGCGGAGGGCGGATGTTCACCCGCGATCCCTGGTTCGGCTTGCGAAGCCGACCACGGTTCGACGAGTTTCGACGATGGTGGCACCGCGAAAAAGCGAGGGCTGGGCTCGGCGATTTGACGACGCGGCGGGAGGCGGAGGATACTTACGCGGACTGGGCCAGTTCACATCCGCCGAAGGAGCGGTCGTAACGCATGGTCTCAAACACGCTCGTTCTGCCCCGGCAGTCTTCCGTCGCGGATGCCGCAGGCTCCGGTGATGAGGAAGCCCTGGTAGCCACGCTCGAAGACCTGAAGGGCCACGCGCCCTCCCCCGACGCCTTGAGGGACGTGGCGGAGATCCTGCAGTCCACACGCTCCCGCCGCGTGCGGAATACGGCTGCGTTGGCGCTGGCGGACTGCGGTCTTGCGGAGATGTCCGAGCCCATCGTCACGACCTTGCGGGACGAACGGGTCGCCGGAGAAGCGGGAACGCTTCTGTTCGCTCTCAGCGAGCTGGGCGGCACCCTGCCGCTTGACTTGGCCGCTCGGCTGATCGCGAAGGGATCGTACGAAGCGCGTGCCGAAACGCTGATCTTCTTCGAGCTTGGCCGCGTCGATCGCGCCGACGAGGAAACGTACCGATCGGCGAAAGCCGCGTTGGCGGCCTTATTGACCTCCGAGAACGCTGAAGTCGCAGAAGCGGCGGAGCTTGCCCTTTGCCTGCTGGATGCAACCGCCTGACGGGTATCGCTTACACGTCGATCATGTTCGCTTCTTGAGCCGCGGCGAGCGCGGCGTCGCTCTCGTCCTTCAGGGACACGCCGGTCAGCCCGCGGGCGAAGGCCTGGGTCAGGAGCCAGTCAAGCTTGAACGCGGCGAGCGGGTGCGAGAGCCCGGCGGGGCGGACGTTCGAGATGCAGTTGCGCTCGGCGTCCGAGCGGCCGGGGCGCGGCGCGAAGGTGAGGTAGATCCCGAGGCTGTCGGGCGAGGACAGGCCGGGACGCTCGCCGATCAGCACCGCCACCGCGCGGGCCTTGAGGGCGCTGCCGACGGCGTCGCCGAGCGCGACGCGGGCCTGCGTTGCGACGACCACCGGCGCGAGCCGCCAGCCGGCCCCGTCGGCATGCGGCTTGAAGGCCGCAAGGAAACCGGCCGCGCCCTCGTGCACGGCACGGGCCGACAACCCGTCGGCGACGACGATCGCGAGATCGACCGGATCGCCGGCGGCCTCTTCGAGGGCCTGGCGGCCCTCCTCCGCCAAGGCGCGCCCGAGGTCGGGCCGGCGCAGGTAGGTCGCGCGGTCGGCCGCCCGCGAGGCGACCCGGAGCGTCGCGAAACCCAACGCCGCGATCGCCCGTGCGATCGCATCGGCATCCATCGGCGCGTGCACGGCGTCGCGGGCCTGGGCGTGGGCGAGGCCGAAGCGCAGGACCTCGCGGGTCGGCAGGCCGCTCCCGGCCCGCCCGAGGCCGATCCGGGCGGGCGTCAGCCCGGCGAGCCGCGCCCAGACCTTCGCGTCCTCGCTCATGCGGCGAGCCCCGAAGCGTCGGCGAGCAGCGGCGATCCCGGCTCGGCGGGCAGCAGCGTGCCATGATCGTCCGTCATCCCGAGGGCGTGCAGCCACGCCTCGAACTCGGGGGCGCGCTTGAGGCCCAGAACCTCGCGGACGTAGAGGGAGTCGTGGAACGAGGTGGATTGGTAGTTCAGCATCACGTCGTCGGCGCCGGGCACGCCCATCACGTAGGTGCAGCCGGCCGCCCCCAGCAGCGTCAGCAGCACGTCCATGTCGTTCTGGTCGGCCTCGGCGTGGTTGGTGTAGCAGACGTCCACGCCGAGCGGGACGCCCATCAGCTTGCCGCAGAAGTGGTCCTCGAGCCCGGCGCGGATGATCTCCTTGCCGTCGTAGAGGTATTCCGGCCCGATGAAGCCGACGACGGTGTTGACCAGTAGGGGGCGGAACGGGCGCGCGACCGCGTAGGCCCGCGCCTCCAGGGTCTGCTGGTCGATGCCGTGATGGGCGTTCGCGGACAGCGCCGAGCCCTGCCCGGTCTCGAAATACATGCCGTTGTCGCCGACCGTCCCGCGCTTCAGCGCCAGCATCGCCTCGTGCGCCTCCTTCAGGATCGCCAGCGTGACGCCGAACCCGGCGTTGGCGCCCTGCGTGCCGGCGATCGACTGGAACACGAGGTCGACCGGCAGCCCACGGTTCATCGCCTCGAGGGTGGTGGTGACGTGGGTCAGCACGCAGCCCTGCGTCGGGATCGCATGGCGCCGGATGATCGCGTCGAGGAGGTGGAGGAGCTTGCCCAGCGCGGCCACCGAGTCCGAGGCCGGGTTGATGCCGATCACCGCGTCGCCGCAGCCGTAGGACAACCCGTCGAGGATCGCCGCCGTGATCCCGGCGGGATCGTCGGTCGGGTGGTTCGGCTGCAGCCGCACGGCCATCGTGCCGGGCAGGCCGATGGTGTTGCGGAACCGGGTCACCACCCGGCACTTCCGGGCGATCAGGATCAGGTCCTGGTTGCGCGAGATCTTCGAGACCGCCGCCGCCATCTCCGGCGTGATCCCGGGCGCGATTCGCGCCAGCGTCTCGCTGGTCGCGACGAGCAGGAATTCGCGAAAGTCGCCGACGGTGAGGTGCGCGATCTCGGCGAACGCCGCCGCATCGTGGCCGTCGAGGATCAGCCGGGTGACGTCGTCGTCCTCGTAGGCGATCAGGGGCTTGGCCAGGATCTCGCGCAGCGGCACGTCGGCGAGGCACCAGCGCGCGGCCGACCCCTCCTCCGCCGATTCCGCGGCGAGCCCCGCGAGCCGGTCGCCGGAGCGGACCGGCGTCGCCTTCGCCATCAGCTCGGCAAGGTCGGCGAACGCCCAGCTGCGCGGGCCGACGACGTGGCGGTAGGCCATGGAAGTCCTTTATCGAACCAGCGGCAGGCCCTCTCCGCGAGGGAAAGAGAAGCATATGCCCTCCGTGTTCGATGGCGAACCCTACGCCGCGCCCGCATGCGGCGCCGGCACCTCCGTCGAGATCGCGTCGACCGTGCGCTGGGGCGGGCTGCCGAGGCCGTCCGAGCGCGTGATGCGGATCTGCTGGTTGACCGGCTGCATGTTGCCGTAGGGCGTCGAGAACGCGATCTCGGCGGCATCCCGGCCGACGCCGATGCGCACTAGGCCGTCGAGATCGGCCTGGCGGGTCGCGTCGAACAGCCACCAGCGCCCGTCGAGATAGGCCTCGAACACCGCGTGGAAGTCGCTCGGCACCAGGCCGTGCGCGTAGCAGGACACGAAGCGGGCGGGGATGCCCAGCGCGCGGCAGAAGGCGGTGCCGATATGCGCGAAGTCGCGGCACACGCCCGCGCGCTTGAGCAGGCTCTCGTCGGCGGTGGTCTCGCCGTCGCTGGTGCCCGGCTTGTAGGTCATGTGGTCGTGGATCCAGTTGCAGATCTGGTTGACCCGTTGATGCCCCTTCGGCAGCGCGCCGAACTCGGCCTGGGCAAACGGCGTCAGCCGATCGGACGAGACGAAGCGGCTCGGCAGCAGGAAGGGCAGGATGTCGAGCGGCAGCGCCGAGATCGGCGTCTCGCTGATCGTCGCCGGGTCGGCTCGGTGGACGGTGAGCTCGACCTCAGCGTTGTATTCCAGCGCGAATTGGCCCATCGGCACGTTGACGCCGAGGTAACGGTTGAGCAGATCGGGCGTCGTGTAGATGTCGCGCTTCAGGTTCGGCGTCAGCACGAGGGATTCGCTGAGAATCTCAAGGCTTCGCAGGCGCGCGACCTCCAGGTTGAAGATGAAGGTCGTGTCCGAAAGGATGTTGTAGGACAGGCTGCAGCCGAGAGTGTAGCGCATCGGGCCTCCGTAGCGTTGCCGAGGGTCTAGCCCAAGCAAGGAGCACGCCCGTTCCGAGGTTCCCCGAGTTCGACGGCGCGATCGATCAGGCGGCCCGAACGTCGCGGCGCGGCAACAGGACGACGGTCAGCGAGCGCACGCCCTGCGCCCCGTGGATCAATACACCCTCGATGTCAGCGGTGGCGGAGGGGCCGGTGTGCAGGACGGCGTAGGCCGCTCCGGCGAAGTCCGGCCGCTTGTAGGCCGCCTGGACGTTGACGACGATGTCGGCGGGGTCGAGCAGCACCACGAGGTGCTGGGCGAGGTAGGCCACCGCGTTCACCACCAGCTCGGCCTCGGTGAACAACACCGATCCGGTCTCGGCGATGCCGAAGCGGGCGCGCACGATCGCGACGTCGACGTCGTCGACTGCCTGCGGCCGGGTGACGGCGGAGAGGTCGCGGTTGCCGGCATGTTCCGGCACGGCGGAGGCGACGACCTTCGCCGCGTCCAGGCGCTCGCGCACGTGGCCGAGCGGATCGCCGGCGGGGCCGGCCTCGACCACGAGCCCGCCCATTCGCTTCAGCGCCTCGGTGAAGGCCGCGACGTGGTCGTCGGCGACCAGCGGGGCGAAGACCGGGACCTGCGGCAGCGGGTGGTCGCCGGCCGGCCGGTTCCGGCGGATCGCGGCCAGCGTCGCCGCGCGGGTGCCGGCGCTCACGACACGTCCTTCTTCGCCGCGCCGGCCATGCGGTTCTGCTTGTACCAGGCGTGGAAGCTCTGCTTCGGGGCGTCGGGCATCTCGCGCTTCTTCCCCCAGGTGTTGAGCGGGTTGTAGACGGCGAAGCGCGGCAGCGCGCGCAGCGCCGAATCCGCCGTGCCGATCGCCGCGCGGTAGGCGGCCGGGCGGCTCAGCACCGCGCCGGCCGCCTTCATCATGCCTTGCTTCAGGAGCGGGATCTGGTGCTCCTCGGCCAGCACCTTGCGCCAGGCGAAGATCTGCTCGTGGATGTTGATCTTCACCGGGCAGACGTTGGTGCAGGAGCCGTTCATCGTCGAGGAGAACGGCAGCGTCGAGTATTTCCGCTTGTTGAAGGTCGGGTCGATGATCAGGCCGATCGGCCCGGCATAGGTCGCCCCGTAGGAGAGCCCGCCCGAGCGGCGGTAGACCGGGCAGGTGTTCATGCAGGCGCCGCAGCGGATGCATTTCAGCGAGGTCCAGAACTCCTCCATGCCGAGGCGCTCGGAGCGGCCGTTGTCGACCAGCACGTAGTGCATCTCGGTGCCCGGCCGCGGCCCGCGGAAATGCGAGGTGTACTGGGTGATCGGCGAGCCGAGCGCCGAGCGCGACAGCAGGCGGATGAAGACGCCGAGGTCCTCGATGCGCGGAATGATCTTCTCGATGCCGATCGAGTGGATCTGCAGCGGCGGCACGTTGCCGGAGAGGTCGGCGTTGCCCTCGTTGGTGCAGGTGACGACCGTGCCGGTCTCGGCGATGGCGAAGTTGCAGCCGGTCATCCCGGCATCGGCGTTGAGGATGTAGGGGCGCGTGGTCTCGCGCTGGCTCTCGGCGAGGTAGTGGGCGTCGTCGTTGTCCGGGTCGGTGCCCAGCGTCTTCGCGAAGACCTCGGCGACGTCCATCCGGGTCTTGTGGACGGCCGGCGCCACGATGTGGCTCGGCTCCTCGTTGTCGAGCTGCTGGATGCGCTCGCCGAGATCGGTCTCGATGATCTCGATCCCGCTGGCCGCCATGTGGTGCCGGAAGCCGCACTCCTCGGTGAGCATCGACTTCGACTTCACCAGCGTCCTCGCGCCGTGGCTGCGGAGGATCTCGAGCACGATGCGGTTGTGGTCGGCCCCGTCCGCGGCCCAGTGGACGTGGACGCCGTTGGCCTTCGCCGCCGCCTCGAACTGCTCGAGATAGGTATCGAGGCGGCTCAGCGTGTGCGCCTTGATGCTTGAGGCGATCTCGCGAAGCTCCTCCCATTCGGGGATGCCGTGGGCCGAGACGTCGCGCTTCTTGCGCAGGTCCCACAGGCGCTCGTCGTGCGCCGCCTGATGCAGCGGCGCGGCGAGGAAGCGCTCGGCGGCCTCGCCCTGGTCGATCGGCCGGTTGCCGCGGATCTTGGCCCCGCGCGGCTGCGGCTCGCGCGTCTTCGGCGCGGCGATCGGCTTCGAGGCCGCCTCGGCGTGCTGGAGGCGGCCGCCGTCCTGGTGGCGCTCGCTCTCGTCGACGGGCGCGCGGACCTCGGGATGGATCATGCCGCCGGTCTCGCGGGGCGTGAGATCTTCGATGCTCATGCGGCGGCTCCGTTGAGGACCTGCGCGATGTGGATGTACTTCAGCGGCACGCCGAGGCGCTCGGCGCAGCCCTTCTGGTGCATCATGCACGAGGAATCGGCCGAGACGACGTAGGCCGCCCCGGCGCGCGCCTGATCGGTCACCTTGTCGTAGCCCATCTTGGCGGAGACCGCCGGCTCGAACACCGAGAAGGTGCCGCCGAAGCCGCAGCACTCGTCGGGCCGCGTCAGCGACACGATCTCGATGCCCTTCACCTTGGAGAGCAGGTCGAGCGGCTTCGAGTAGGGCGGCGCGACGATCTCGGAGGGCCGGGCGTGGTGGATGCCGCGCAGGGCATTGCAGTTCGAGTGGTAGGCGACCTTGTGCGGGAACGACGCCCAGGGGAATTCCTCGATCTTCAGCACGTCGTGCAGGAACTCGACCAGCTCGAAGGTCTTGCGCCGCACGCCGACCACCTCCTCCGTCTGCGGGATCGCGGTGAGGTGCTCGCGGACCTGGTGCACGCAGCTGCCCGAGGGCGCGACGACGTAATCGAACGGGGCGAAGTTCTTGACGAACAGGGCTTCCGTGGCGGCGGCCTCCGCGTGGCAGCCGGTGTTGGTCATCGGCTGGCCGCAGCAGGTCTGGTCGAACGGGTACGCCACATCGAGCCCGAGTCGCTCCAGCAGTTCGAGCGTGGCGATGCCGACCTCCGGCTCGAAGGCGTCGACGTAACAGGGGACGAACAGTCCGATCCGCATGTTCCTGCCATCTTCCTCGGCCGATTCCCCCGGCCGTCCGCGTCGGCCGTTTGCCGACGCCCTCAGGCGCCGACCTCGACCAGCAGCTTGCCGAAGTTGCCGCCGGTGTAGAGGCTGTCGAGGTGCTCGAGCGCCCGCTCGAGGCCCGGCCGGACGTCCTGCCGGGTCTTGATCCGGCCTTCCGCCATCCAGCCGCCGAGCGCCTGCACCGCCTCGTCCCAGCGCGCGGCGTAGTCGGTGACGATGAAGCCCTGCACCGTGAGCCGGCGCATCAGCATCTGCCGCCACGCCGCGGACGCCGCTGGCCCCGGGCGCTCCGCGGTGTCGTTGTAGGAGGCGATCAGGCCGCACAGCGGCATCCGCCCGAACAGGCGCATCCGGGCGAACACCGCGTCGGAGACCGCCCCGCCGACCTGCTCGAAGTTGATGTCGACGCCGTCGGGCGCCAGCGCGTCGAGACGGGCGCCGACATCCTCGTTGCGGTAGTCGATCGCGGCGTCGAACCCGAGCTCGTCGACGACGAACCGGCACTTGTCCGGGCCGCCGGCGATGCCGATCACCCGGCAGCCCTTGATCTTGCCGATCTGCCCGACGATCTGGCCGACGCCGCCGGCGGCGGCCGAGACCACCAGGGTCTCGCCGGCCTTGGGGCGGCCGATGTCGAGCAGGCCGAAATACGCCGTCGGGCCGACGAGGCCGAACACGCCGAAGCCCACCGAGAGCGGCACGCCCGGCGGCAGGGCCAGGGGCTGCAGGCCCTGGCCGTCGGTGACCATGTGGTCGGCCCAGGCGCCCATCCCGGCATAGAGCGCGCCGACCTCGACCCCGTCCTTCCGGCTCTCGACCACCCGGCCGGCGACGAGGCCCCGCATCGGCTCGCCGAGGCCGACCGGCGGCATGTACTGCTCGGCATCGCTCATCCAGATCCGGTTCGTCGGATCGAGCGACAGGTACAGGACCTGCAGCAGGAACTGCCCGGGCTGCAGCTCGGGCAGCGCCTCCGAGCCGTAGGCGAGGTCGCCCTCGGCGATCGTGCCGACAGGTCGGCGCGCGAGGCGCCAGATGTTCCGCTGCCGGGCCATGCGCGCCCTCCCGTATGTCTCGAACGCGCCATGCGCGCGCCGCGGCGCGCCCTGGAACGATTTCAATCCGGTCTATCGAATCAGGTTGGTCTTGGCGAGGTCGAGGACCGCGTCACCGCGTCCGCTCATCACCGCGCGCAGCATGTAGAGGCTGAAGCCCTTGACCTGCTGCCCGTCGATCTTGGGCGGGATCGACAGCTCGTTGCGCGCCACCGCCACGTCGAGCAGCGACGGGCCGTCGAAGGCCAGGAACTCGCGGATCGCGCCTTCCAGCTCGCCCGGATCCTCGACGCGGATCGCGAAGATGCCGGCCGCCCGCGACATCGCGGCAAAGTCGGGGTTGTCTAGCGCGACGCCGGTCTCGAGGTAGCCCGCGGCCTTCATCTCCATCTCGACGAAGCCGAGCGAGCCGTTGTTGAACACCACCACCTTCAGCGGCAGCCGATGCTGGCGCAGCGTCAGGAAGTCGCCCATCAGCATGCTGAAGCCGCCGTCGCCGCACAGCGCGATCACCTCGCGCCGGGGCGAGGCGGCCTGGACGCCGATGCCCTGCACCATGGCGTTGGCCATCGAGCCGTGCACCCAGGAGCCGATGAGCCGGCGCCGGCCGTTCATCTTGAGGTAGCGCGCCGCCCAGATGGTCGGGGTGCCGACGTCGGCGGTGAACACCGCGTCGTCGGCGGCCGCCTCGCTTAAGAGACGGGTGAGGTGCTGCGGGTGGATCGGCTTGCGCCCGGGCTTGCCCTCCGCCAGCTCGTCGAGGCCGGCGCGCGCCTTGGCGTAGTGCTTGAGGCTGCCGTCGAGCCAGGCGCGGTCGGTCTTGACTGCAAGCTTCGGCAGCAGCGCCTGGATCGTGGCGCCGACGTCGCCGACGAGGCCGAGGTCGAGCCGGCAGCGGCGCCCCAGCTCCTCCGGGCGCAGGTCCACCTGCGCCACCTTCGCGTCGGCCGGGTAGAACTGCTTGTAGGGAAAGCCGGTGCCGAGCATCAACAGGGTCTCGCAGCCGTGCATGGCCGCGTAGCCGGACGAGAACCCGATCAGCCCGGTCATGCCGACGTCGTAGGGGTTGTCGTACTCGACGTATTCCTTGCCGCCGAGCGCGTGGACGATCGGGCTCTTCAGGGCCTCGGCCAGCTGCAGCAGCTCGGCATGCGCGCCCGCGCAGCCCCGGCCGCAGAGCAGCGTGATCTTCTTCGCGCCGTTGAGGAGCGCAGCGAGCGCGTCCAGGTCGGCCTCGGCCGGCCGCACCACGGGCTTCGGGGGCACGAGGCCGGCCTTCGTCGCGACCGCGCGGGCCGGCGCGTCCTTGAGCGCGACGTCGCCGGGAATGACGACGACCGCGACGCCGCGCTGCCCGATCGCGGCGCGCATCGCGTTCTCCAGCACGTAGGGAAGCTGGGCGGGGTCGGAGACCTGCTCGCAGTAGTGGCTGCAGCCGCGGAACAGCTCGGTCGGGTGCGTCTCCTGGAAGTAGCCCGAGCCGATCTCGGCCGACGGGATGTGCGCCACGATCGCCAGGACGGGCGTGCGCGAGCGGTGGCAATCGTAGAGGCCGTTGATGAGGTGGACGTGGCCGGGGCCGCACGAGCCGGCGCAGACCGCGAGCTCGCCGGTGATCTGGCTCTCGGCGCCGGCGGCGAAGGCCCCGGATTCCTCGTGGCGGACGTGGATCCACGCGATCACGCCGCGGGCCCGGATCGCCTCGGTGATCGCGTTCAGGCTGTCGCCGACGACCCCGTAGATGCGCCGGACGCCGGCCTCCTGCAGGGTCTCGACGACGTGGTCGGCGACGGTGGTGATCCGCATCGGTTCGGCTCCGGTTTTCGGAGGGCGAACCTTTTGCGGTGCAGCGCGGTTCCGGCTCGTGGATCGGGGCCGGTGACGGATGCCACGTTCGCCACGACGTCGCGCCGATGGCGGGCGTCGCGCGCAGCGCCGCTCAGCCAGCCGACGCCTCGCTCAGGATCGCCGCGATGATCGGGCGAAGCTTGGGAAGCGACACCGTCGCGATCTTCCAAAGGATGAGGTCGTCGATGCGATTGTACTCGTGCCGAAGCTTGTTGCCGACGGCTGCGATCTCGGACCACGGTACGGACGGAAAGCGTGTCTTCGCATCCGGCGGCACGTGCCGGCTCGCTTCCGATACGATCTCGACACATCGTTCGACGGCGAGGCGCATCACCAAGTCCATGCGATAATCGGCCAACGTTCGTCCCGCGACGATGTCCGCCGCCGCGTCGATCATCGTCAGGATGTCCGTGAGGCGCGCAATCGCCGACCGCTTCATCACAGGACCTGGATGGCCTCGCGTTCGATCTCGGCCCGCAATTGAGGATGCAGCCCTTCCCGCGTCGTCAGGTCGACCCGGCAGCCGAGGGCTTGAGCCAGGTAGGCCTCCGTCCTGAACAATTCGACGAAGCCGAACCGTTCGTATTGCGGGTCGACGAACAGGTCGACGTCGCTGTCGAGGCCGGCCTCGTCACGGGCGACGGAGCCGAAAAGGTAGAGCGCGAGTATGCCGGCCTCCTGAAGATGCCCCGCCCGCTCAGTCAGTCTGGCGATCACTTCGCTGCGCTGCATCGCGTATCACCGTCACCCGGCACGAAGGCCGCGCCGCTGGTACAGCGCGTGAGTCGCCGCACCGATTCCGTCACACGGCCCAGTGAACCCCAGGGCGCCGAAAAGCTCAATCGTCCATCTTCAGCGCGGCGATGAACGCCTCCTGCGGGATCTCGACGCGCCCGAACTGGCGCATCTTCTTCTTGCCTTCCTTCTGCTTGTCCAGGAGCTTGCGCTTGCGCGAGATGTCGCCGCCGTAGCACTTGGCGGTCACGTCCTTGGACAGCGCCTTGATCGTCTCGCGGGCGATGATCTTGCCGCCGAGCGCCGCCTGGACCGGGATCTGGAACAGGTGGCGCGGGATCAGCTCCTTCAGCTTCTCGCACATGGCGCGGCCGCGATGCTCGGCGCGGGAGCGGTGGACCAGCATCGAGAGGGCGTCGACCGGCTCGGCGTTGACGAGGATCGACATCTTGACGAGGTCGCCCTCGCGATAGTCGGAGATGTGGTAGTCGAACGACGCGTAGCCCTTCGAGATCGACTTGAGGCGGTCGTAGAAGTCGAACACCACCTCGTTCAGCGGCAGGTCGTAGACGACCATGGCACGCTTGCCCACGTAGTTGAGGTCGACCTGCGTGCCGCGGCGGTCCTGGCACAGCTTGAGCACGCCGCCGAGGTAGTCGTCCGGCGTGAGGATGGTGGCGCGGATCCACGGCTCCTCGATCGCCGTGATCTTCATCACGTCCGGCATGTCGGCCGGGTTGTGCAGCTCCTTCACCGTGCCGTCGGTCATCTGAAGGTGGTAGACGACGGAGGGCGCGGTCGAGATCAGGTCGAGGTTGAACTCGCGTTCCAGGCGCTCCTGGATGATCTCGAGGTGCAGGAGCCCGAGGAAGCCGCAGCGGAAGCCGAAGCCGAGCGCGGCGGAGGTCTCCATCTCGTAGGAGAACGACGCGTCGTTGAGCCGGAGCTTGCTCATGGCGCTGCGCAGGGTCTCGAACTCGGCCGCGTCGACGGGGAACAGCCCGCAGAACACCACCGACTGCACGTCCTTGAAGCCCGGCAGCATCTCCTTGCACGGGCGCTTGTCCTCCGTGAGCGTGTCGCCGACGCGGGTGTCGGCGACCTCCTTGATCGAGCCGGTGAAGAAGCCGACCTCGCCCGGCCCGAGCTCGCCGATGTCGGCCATCTTCGGCCGGAACACGCCGATCTTGTCGACGCCGTGCACCGCGTCGGCCCGCATCATGCGGATGTTCATGCCCTTCTTGAGCACGCCGTCGACGATGCGCACCAGCACGACGACGCCGAGGTAGACGTCGTACCAGCTGTCCACCAGCAGCGCCTTGAGGGGCGCGTCGCGGTCGCCCTTGGGCGGCGGCAGGCGCTTGACGATGGCCTCCAGCACCGCCTCGATGTTGAGACCGCTCTTGGCCGAGATCGCGACCGCTTCCGAGGCGTCGATGCCGATCACCTCCTCGATCTGCGCGCGGATGCGCTCCGGCTCGGCGGCCGGCAGGTCGATCTTGTTGAGGACCGGGACGATCTCGTGGTTGGCGTCGAGCGCCTGGTAGACGTTGGCCAGCGTCTGCGCCTCGACGCCCTGGCTCGCATCCACCACCAGCAGCGAGCCCTCGCAGGCGGCGAGCGAGCGCGAGACCTCGTAGGCGAAGTCGACGTGGCCGGGCGTGTCCATCAGGTTGAGGACGTAGTTCTTCCCGTCCTCGGCCTTGTATTCCAGGCGCACGGTCTGCGCCTTGATGGTGATGCCGCGCTCCTTCTCGATGTCCATCGAGTCGAGCATCTGCTCGCTCATGTCGCGCAGCGCCACGGTGCCCGTCGTCTGGATCAGGCGGTCGGCGAGCGTCGACTTGCCGTGGTCGATATGCGCGACGATCGAGAAGTTGCGGATGTTGTCGATCGGCGTAGTCGTCATCGATGCGGATCTCCGGCGCGCGTGCGGCCGGCCGAAGGGCCATCGCTGCGCGCCGTCTGATGTGAGGAGGCGGTGTCGGTCGCCCGCGGGATAGCAGCCGCGGGGGAGAGCGCCAAGCGCGGGCGTCGTCGCGGGGCGAAAGAGGGCGTGCAGACCCGCTCAGCGCCGCGCTCCGCGCCTCGGCCCTTCGGTTTCCGCACGTTCCGCCCTATCTAGAGAGCTTCCCTCCGCGCAATCCCGTGCCTTGGGCTACGAAGCGGAAGGCCCCCGAATGGCTCGCACTCCCCCCAACGGGCGCTCGCCCAGCATCTCGATGTCGGACTTCAACGCGCGGGTGAAGCGCGTGCTGGAAGGCAACGAGGAAGTCACCCGCGGCGCGCCGCGCGCGACGCCCGGCTGGAGCCGCCGCCGCACCCGGCCCTCGCCCGGCGCCGAAGCTCAGCCCGAGCCGGAGGCCGCCGAAGCCGAGACCGTGGACGCCGAGACGGACGGCGACGAGGCCGAGACGGAAAAGCCGGCCGCCGAAGAGGTCTGAGGCCCCTTTCCCCGTCGTCGGCCCGCGCGGCATGCCGGCCGAGCGGGGATGCGTCGGCTTCAGGGCCGCGGCGTCTCGGCCGCCGCCCTTGCTTCGGCGGCCATGACCACGAGGACCTTGCGCAAGGCGCCCATGTCGCGGACCGTGTCCGGGAACGTCACCCGCGCGGTCCGGTCGCCGGCCAGCAGGTCCATGCCATCCGGGTCGAGCCCGGTGAGGCGCCACGCAGCCGTTCCCTCCGAGGCCGCGTAGAGCGCCAGCGCGTCGGCGTGGTCGGCGTTCATGTGCTCGATCGCGCCGCGCTCGCCGGCCACGATCGCCTCCGCGCCGGCGAGATCCAGAAGCAGCTCGGCCCGCGTCAGCGTCGCTGCCTTGGCGAAGCCGCCGTTGAGGTGGCCCGCCGTCGGCGCGATCGCGAAGAACCCGAAATCGGGGAAGTCGGCGTAGAGCGCGGCCTTCGGGTGCCGGGCAAGGAAGCGGGCCCGCGCGCGCGGCTCGTCGGTCCGCAGGCCCCGCCCGACGACGGTCAGCCGCGGGTGGGCGAGCGGATCGCCCTTGCCGCTGGCCGAGAACAGCAGCGAGCAGCGCGGGTCGGCGAGCAGATTGCGGGTGTGGGCCGAGAGCTGCGACAGCAGCATCAGCGGCGTGCCGTCGACGTCGGTGGCGATGGTCACCAGCGAGGCGAACGGCGTGCCGTCGGCATCGAGGGTCGCCAGCGCGCCGGAGCGGATGCTGCGCAGCAGGCGCCGCGACAGGCCGATCGCGTCGAACGGGGCCTGGGCCGCCGGAAGCGGCCGCGCCGGCCCGCGCGGCGCGCTCGATTCGGCCCCGCCCACGCTGTCGGATGTCTCTGCCATCGCGCCCGTCGCTCCCCGAAGCGGCGTCGGAAAAACGCCGCGCCCGCCGCATCATAGGGCGAAATCGCGGCCGGCGACGAGGCCGGGGGGACGCGGCGCATCGCCCGGATACGGCCAAGCTACCATGGCCGCTCGCTTTTTTCGAAACTTCGGCTTAAAGCACCAGACCTTCCGCGCGAAACGGACACGGTCATACGACTCGTCGTCGCGTTCGCGTTTTTGCCTGCCCCGTCCGGGGCCGGAGGCGGCGACGCAGGCCCTCGTCACGCGCCCGCACCGCCCCGATCAGTCAAGGAACGCGCATGCCGACCATCGCCCTCGTCGACGACGACCGCAACATCCTCACCTCGGTGTCGATCGCCCTGGAGACCGAAGGCTACCGGATCCAGACCTACACCGACGGCGCCTCGGCCCTCGACGGGCTCAAGCACTCGCCGCCCGACCTCGCGATCTTCGACATCAAGATGCCGCGCATGGACGGGATGGAGCTTCTCAGGCGCCTGCGGCAGAAATCGGACCTTCCCGTGATCTTCCTGACCTCGAAGGACGAGGAGATCGACGAGCTGTTCGGCCTCAAGATGGGCGCCGACGACTTCATCCATAAGCCGTTCTCGCAGCGGCTGCTGGTCGAGCGGGTGAAGGCGGTGCTGCGCCGCTTCGCCCCGAAGGACGGCCCGGGCGCCGCCGCCCGCGAGGCGGACGCCGCCGCCCGCTCGCTCGAGCGCGGCTCGCTGATGATGGACCCGGAGCGCCACACCTGCACCTGGAAGGGCGAGCCGGTGACCCTGACGGTGACCGAGTTCCTGATCCTGCAGGCGCTCGCCCACCGTCCGGGCGTCGTGAAGAGCCGCAACGCGCTGATGGACGCGGCCTACGACGACCAGGTCTACGTCGACGACCGCACCATCGACAGCCACATCAAGCGCCTGCGCAAGAAGTTCAAGGTGACCGACACCGCGTTCGACATGATCGAGACGCTCTACGGCGTCGGCTACCGCTTCAAGGAAGGCTGAAGCTCCGCGCCCCGCCCCGAATGCCTCGATCGCTTCTCGAACACCGGACCGTCGTGACGTCGCAGACCGATGAAGAGCCGCGCCGCGGCCCGCTCGCATGGGCGCGGGCCTCCTGGGATGCGATCGGTCAGCGGGCCTCGTCGAGCCTGACCCGCCGCATCGTCGTGCTCAACCTCGTCGGGCTGATCGCGCTGCTCGTCGGGTTCCTATACCTGAACCAGTTCCGGCAGGGGCTGATCCAGGCCCGCGTGCAGAGCCTGGCGATCCAGGGCGACATCATCGCCGGCGCCATCGCCTCCTCCGCCTCGGTCGATACCGGGACGATCCGGATCGACCCCGACAAGCTGCTGCAGCAGCAGGCGGGCGAGGGCAGCAACGCGCCGGACGAGGAATCGCAGCCGCTCGCCTTCTCGCTCAACCCGGAGCAGGTCGCGCCGCTCCTGCGCCGCCTCGTGACCCCGACGGGCAACCGCGCGCGGGTCTACGACAGCGAGGGCGGCCTGCTGTTCGACACGCGCTCGCTGTTCAACCGGCCCGAGGGCGCCGCGGGTGCGCCCCAGATCCGCAAGCGCTCCCTGCTCGAGCGCGCCTTCGAGGTCGCGCAAGCGTGGAGCTTCGGCCTGTTCGGCGAGCGGGTGAAGCCGCAGGAGGAGATCGGGCCGACGAACGGCCATTCCCTGCGCGAGGTCCAGACCGCCCTGAACGGCGCCCGCGGCAGCCTCGTGCGCCGCAACGGGCTCGGCGAGACCACGGTGTCGGTCGCCGTGCCGATCCAGCGCTCGGGGGCGGTGCGCGGCGCGCTGCTGCTCTCGACGCAGGGCGACGCGATCGACCGCGTCATTGCCTCGGAGCGCTTCGGCCTGTTCCAGGTCTTCCTCGTGGCCGCGATGGTGATGGTGGTGCTCTCGATCCTGCTCGCCGGCGCCATCGCCGGCCCGGTGCGGCGGCTGGCGGAAGCCGCCGAGAAGGTGCGCATGGGGATCAAGACCCGCGAGGAGATCCCCGACTTCACCAGCCGCACCGACGAGATCGGCCACCTCTCGGGCGCCCTGCGGGACATGACGCAGGCGCTCTACCGGCGCATCGACGCGATCGAGAGCTTCGCCGCCGACGTCAGCCACGAGCTGAAGAACCCGCTGACCTCCCTGCGCAGCGCGGTCGAGACCCTGCCGCTCGCCCGCAACGACGATTCGCGCAGCCGGCTGATGGCGATCATCCAGCACGACGTGAAGCGCCTCGACCGCCTGATCAGCGACATCGCCGACGCCTCGCGGCTCGACGCCGAGCTCGCCCGCGCCGAGGCGCGCAAGGTCGACCTGCGCAAGCTCCTGACCACGGTGGTCTCGGTCGCCAACGAGCGCAAGCGCCCCAAGGACTGCCTGATCCAGCTCGACGTTGACGCGCCGGCCGGCGACCAGGACACGCCGTTCGCGATCATCGGGCACGACAGCCGCCTCGGGCAGGTGGTGAACAACCTCCTCGACAACGCCCGCTCGTTCTCGCCGACCGAGGCGAAGGTGCGCGTGGCGCTGCGCCGGGTGCGCGGCGACATCGAACTGATCTGCGAGGACGAGGGGCCGGGCATTCCCGAGCACGCCCTCGAGCGGATCTTCGAGCGCTTCTACACCGACCGTCCCGAGCAGGGCTTCGGCCAGAACTCGGGGCTCGGCCTCTCGATCTCCCGCCAGATCGTCCAGGCGCATCGCGGCTCGATCCGCGCCGAGAACCGCCCCGGCCCGGCGGACGAGGACGGCGAGCCGACGGTCCGCGGCGCCCGATTCATCGTGCGGATCCCGGCGGCGCCGCGGCAGTTGTCGGCGGCGTGATCGGGCCGGTGCGCCGCGCATCGCACGATGCGACGGATGCGGAGCGTGCCACCGTGCACGCCACCTGCGTCGTGGTCGGCGAGGCGGGCGTGCTGCTCCGCGGCGAGGCGGGCGCCGGCAAGTCGAGCCTCGCCCTAGCGCTGATGGAGCGGGCCACCCTTCGGGGCGGCTTCGCGGCCCTGGTCGGCGACGACCGGGTGCGCCTCGCGCGGTGCCACGGGCGCGTCGTGGCACGCCCGCATCCCGCCATCGCCGGGCGGATCGAGATCCGCGGCCACGGGATCGTCGCGGTGGAGAGCGTCGAGGCCTGCGTCCTGCGGCTCGTCGTCGACCTCGTCGCCGGCGAGCCGCGCCTGCCCGATGCGCCGGATGGCGAGGCCACGATCCTCGGCATCGCCCTGCCCGCGCTCCGGATCGACCGCGCGGTGCGCGAGGCCGGCCTCGCACCCGGCCTGGTGCTCGCGGAACGGGCATTGGCCGGGCTCAGCGTGTCTTCGCAGTCGCACACGGCGCTTCCCGTCGACCGGACCCGCGCGGCCCCGTAGCGCGGTGCTCACTTGCGTGGCATGATCGCGGCGACGGGCGATCAAAACGTCGCGACTGCCTTGAGCCTGTGCGTGCAATGCACAACATGGCGGACTCGTTCACAGGACACCGGAATACGTGTCGATGATTGGCATGGTGCTCGTCACCCACGGACTGCTCGCGACCGAATTCAGGGCCGCATTGGAGCACGTGGTTGGCCCTCAGAAGCAGATCGAAACCATCACGATCGGTCCGGAAGACGACATGGAGCTTCGGCGGCGGGACATCATGTCGGCGGTCGGCCGGGTGAATACCGGAACCGGCGTCGTCGTGCTGACCGACATGTTCGGCGGCACGCCGTCGAACCTCGCGCTGTCCTGCATGAACGGCGGCGCCGTCGAGGTGGTGGCGGGCATCAACCTGCCGATGCTGATCAAGCTCGCCAGCGTCCGCGATGCGGAATCCCTCGGCGACGCGGTGCTCCACGCCCAGGAAGCCGGCCGCAAGTACATCAACGTCGCCTCGCGCGTTCTCGCCGGCAAATAGTCTTCCCCGTCATCTTGCCGTCCCGACCGCCGACCCGCTACGCACGGTGAGGGCCGCGCCGTGCGCGCGCCGATTCAGGCCGACGCGAATCGCAGCGCGGCGACGGACAGGGAAGCGCGCCGGGGGATGGACGACCTCTTCGAACCCGACGACGAGCCGCCGCCCGTGCCCGACGGCGGCTTCCTGCGGCGCCTGCCGATCATCAACCGACGCGGCCTGCACGCGCGGGCATCCGCCAAGTTCGTCCAGACCGTCGAGCGCTTCGACGCTCAGGTCACGGTGACCCGCGCCGGCGAGACGGTGGGCGGCCGCTCGATCATGGGGCTGCTGACGCTCGGCGCGGCGCAGGGCACCCATGTGATGGTCACCGCCGTCGGAGCCGACGCCGAGCCCTGCCTCGCGGCGATCGAGGCGCTGCTCGCCGACAGGTTCGGCGAGGACGAGTAGCGCGTCACACCCGCGCCGCGCGCCGCCAGACCACGGCGCGGGCGCCCGCGCCGAGGTGGAGCGTGCCGGCGACAAGCTCCCCGGCGCGGCGGGCGAGCTCGATCCGCATCTGCCCGCGGCGGGCGAACAGGCGGGTCACCACCCGCACCATCGACGCCTCCGACGGATCGGCGATGATCGGGCGCGCCGCGTGGCGCGCGTCCAGCGCGAGGAATTCCTCGACCGCGGACGGGATCAGGCCCGGGGCGGACACCTGTTCGACCTCGGCCGCCGCGTCGTCCCCGGCGCGCACGCCGATCACGCAGTCGGCGGGAATGGTCCGGCGCCGGCCCTCATGGGTGGCGGCGAGGACCGGGCGCGGGGCGTCGCCCTGGGTCGGCAGGCGCGTCGGCGCCCCGAGCCGCAGGGGCCAGCGCAGGCCCGCGAGCCGGCCGCGGACCGCGGCCTCGACGGCCTCCGCCCGCGACCCGTCGATCAGGGCGGCCGCGGGGTCCGGGAGGCCCGGCGGCTGCCACAGGTCGGCCCGGCCCCGCCCCCAGATCGGGTGCGGCATCGCCATCGGCATCACCCCGTGGAGCGCCGCGCGGCCGTTGCCGTCCCGGTCCCAGGCCAGGGCGAAGGCGATGGTCCGGCCGCCGGATTGATGGCGGGCGGCGCTCAGCACGTAATCCGGATCGACCCGCGGATCGGTGATCGCGTTGCGCGTCATCAGCGCCCGCCAGGCGGCGACCGCATCGTCGTCGACGGTGCCGGCACGGTGGAGGTCGACGCGCCAGCGCGACGCCGCATGTCCGTTCGAAGCCGCCTCCTCGGACGCCCGCGCGACCGGATGGCCGATCGCCGCCGCGTCGGGGACCGCCTGCCCGCCCTGGATGACCGTGAAGCCGTGCATCATGGCACCTGCGTCCCGCATTCGAGAGGAACCGTCCCACTCTGGAACGTTCGGCACCCCTGGAGGCGCCCTTTGGGGTGCGGGCTTCAAGGATGATGCCGCGGGAGCCGTCAGCCGCCGGGAATGGCAAGCGGGTTGTCGGTAAGCGCCGCCGCATCCGGCGCGTCGATCCGCGGGCGGCCGAGGAAGGCGTCCCAGAGCCGGAGGACGAAGTCCGGGTCGAGGTCGCGGACGATCAGGACGAGGCGCGAGGTGCGGTCGTCGTCGGGCCAGGCCGGCAGGGTGACGGGGGCGTGCACCACGTGCTGGACGCCGTGGACTACCACCGGCCGGTCGGGATCGTCGGCGATCGCGACGAGGCCCTTCAGGCGCAGCAGCTTCGGGCCGTGGCTTCCCCGAAGCAGGTCGAGGAACATCTCGAAGGACGCGCGGGGCACCGGCACGTCGCTCGTCAGCGAGAAGGCGCGGATCGCCGCGTCGTGCCGGTTCACGTCGTGAGCGTGCCCGTCCGCCTCCGGCACGGCTCCGAGCCAGGCCTGCACGTCGGCGGCCTTGCCGTCGAGGCCGAACAGGCCGCCGAGCAGCGTCTCGGCGGGGACGTCGGGCGGATCGATCGGTGCGGCCGGGTTGAGGGCGTGCAGGCGCGCCCGCAGCGAACCGGTGTCGCCGGCCAGATCCGCCTTCGCGAGGACGATCCGGTCGGCCACCGCCACCTGCCGCACCGCCTCCGGGTGGGCGTCGAGCGTGTCGAACCCGTTGACCGCGTCCACCACGGTGACGACGCCTTGCAGCCGGTACCGCATCACGAGGTAGGGGTGGTAGATCAGCGCGTGCAGGATCGGCGCGGGGTCGGCGAGGCCGGTGGTCTCGATCACGACCCGGCGGAACGGCGTGATCCGGCCGTTGTCGCGCTTGCGCAGCAGGTCTTCCAGCGTCGCGATCAGGTCGCCGCGCACGGTGCAGCACAGGCAGCCGGCGCCGAGCAGGACCATGTTCTCGTCGATCGCCTCGATCAGCAGGTGATCGAGGCCGATCTCGCCGAACTCGTTGACGATGACGACCGTGTCGGCGAGCGCCGGATCGCGCAGCATCCGGTTGAGCAGCGTGGTCTTGCCGGCTCCGAGGAAGCCGGTGAGCACGGTGAGCGGGATCGGGTCCGGTCGGCGGGGAGCGTCGGTCATGCCGCCGGCCTAGCGCGGTCGGGCGGCGGGCTCAATCGCGCGCGCCGATCACTCGTCCGCGGATTCGGCCGACTTGGCCGCGTTGGGCTTGGGCTTCGCGCCGGCCTTCGGCTTGGTCTGCACGGATTTGGCCACCGCGGGCTTGCCGCCCTTCTGCGTCACCGCCGTCGCCGGCTTGGCGTGGGTCGGCGGCTTGTGCTTGGCCTCCGGCATGCCGGACACGTCGACCGAGGTGTAGGCGCTGGCCGCGCGGGGCACGGCGCCGGCGATCGCGGCCTTCGCCTTGCCCTGGTCCTTCCCCTGAGCCTTTGCCTGGGTCTTGGCTTCCGCGGCCGCGGCGCGCTTCTGCTTGGCCGCCTCGAGCGCCGCCTCGCGCTTGGCCTTGGCGGCCTCGAGCTTCGCCTCGTGCGTGGCGGCGGCGGCGGCCTTCTCGGCCTCGGCCTGCTCGTTGAGCATGATCTGCCCCTCCGCCGGGTCGCGGCCGATCCAGACCAGGATCGGCTGCAGCGGGGCGCGCGGCGGCAGGGTGCGGTTGCGCGCGGCGGCGCCGTTGAGCGTCGCCAGGGTCAGCGCGGGCGAGGACAGGCCGGCGGCGCCGAGGAACTGCGCGCCGGCGTTGTCGGCGTTTCCGGCGATGGCGCCGGGGCCCTCGTCGATCGGCATCGGCTTCTTGCGGTCGCAGATGTAGGGCCGCATGTCAGGCGGCGCGCCGATGGCGGAAGCGGGCAACGCGTCGAGCGTCTGCGCGGTCCATCCGGCCGACTGGCCGAAGCCGTAATCGAACAGGTCGGCGGCCTTGAGGTCGCGCTCGCGCGCGCTCGGGCTGCCCATCACGATGGTGAGGATGCGCCGGCCGTTGCGGTTGGCGCTGGCGACCACGTTGAAGCCGCCGGCGCAGATGAAGCCGGTCTTCATCCCGTCGACGCCGGCATAGCGCCCGAGCAGGCCGTTGTGGTTGGCCATCACCGAGCGGCCGAACTGGATCGCCGAGATCGAGAACAGGTCGTGCGAGTCGGGGAAGTCGCGCAGCAGCGCGCGGCCGAGCACCGCCATGTCGCGGGCCGAGGTCCATTGCCGGGGGTCGGGCAGGCCGTTCGGGTTGTACCAGCGACTCTCGCGCATGCCGATCCGGCGCGCGGTCTCGTTCATCATGTCGGCGAAGCCGTCGATCGTGCCGCCGAGGGTCTCGCCGATCGCCCAGGCCACGTCGTTGGCCGACTTGACCATGATGATTTTCAGCGCGTTGTCGAGGGTGAGCTGCGTGCCCGGCTTGAAGCCCATCTTGGAGGGCGGCTCGGCGGCGGCGGCGGCCGAGATCGTGATCATCGAGTCGAGCGAGACCTTGCCCTGCCGCACCAGGTCGAGGGCGACGTAGGTGGTCATCAGCTTGGTGATCGAGGCCGGGTACCAGGGGTCGGTCGCGCCTTGCGCGTAGAGCACCTTGCCGGAATCCACCTCCACCACGAGGACGGGTGCGGTCACGGCGTCGGCCGCCTGCGCAGCGAGCAGGCCGGCAAGCGTTGCGAGCCCCAGGGTGAGGCGCCTCAGGAAACGGTTCGACATCGACCCCGACTCAAAGCAGTGGAACGCCGCGCCGGCACCGGGCCCGATGCCGTCCCTCTCGCGGCCGCGAAGGAGGGCCCTGAGAACGTCGGCCGTTCAACGCGGGCACCGTGGCGAGAGCATGGCGGATCTTCGCGCGTCCACCGCCGTGATGTGGCGTTGCGGCACGGGCGCGCCTATGTGCTGTCGCGCGACGATCTTTTCAGGACAGGACGATGCCCCGGCCGTCATCGGCTCGGGCCCGGCGGGACGATGGCGTACGCGGTCAAGGAACTCTTCCACACGCTCCAGGGCGAGGGCGCGCAGGCCGGGCGGGCGGCGGTGTTCTGCCGGTTCGCCGGCTGCAATCTCTGGTCCGGCCGCGAGGCGGACCGGGCCGAGGCGGTCTGCTGGTTCTGCGACACGGCCTTCGTCGGCACCGACGGCGAGGGCGGCGGAAAGTTCGCGACCGCCGACCACCTCGCGGATGCGATCGCACGGACCTGGGAGGGCGGTCCCCACGCGCACTACGTCGTCTTCACCGGCGGAGAGCCGCTGCTGCAGCTCGACCCGGAGCTGATCGCGGCCGTCCACGCCCGCGGCTTCGCGATCGCGGTCGAGACCAACGGGACGCTCGCGGCACCGGAAGGGATCGACTGGATCTGCGTCAGCCCCAAGGCCGGTGCGCCGCTGGTGCAGCGACGCGGCGACGAGCTGAAGCTCGTCTTCCCGCAGGCCGACCTCGCGCCGGAGACGGTCGCCGACCTCGATTTCCACCATCGCTGGCTCCAGCCGATGGACGGGCCGGACCGGATCGCCAACACCGGCGCCGCCGTCGCCTATTGCCGCGCGGATGCCCGCTGGCGGCTCTCGCTCCAGACGCACAAGATGATCGGGATCCCGTGAGCGCGCGCCCGCCGAGCCGATCCGTCGGCGGCCCGATTTCACCGGGCGGTTAACCCCGCGGTCAACTTCTAGTTGTAATTTCAGGCGCGCGCGGATCGTCGCGGTCATGGCCCGGATCCGTCGGTTCCCTCGGATTGCCGAGCCTTGACAACTTCCGGGAATGTTTGGAAGCCCCGTCGCGATGGGCGGGACAGGCGCCGAGGCTCGGTCCGGGGCGGTGTCCGGCGCGAGCGCGGCGCATTCGGGGAGCGTGCGATGGATGTGATCGAGACCCGGGTTCCGGGGGTGATGCGGGTTGTCCCGAAGCGCTTCGGGGACGCGCGCGGGTGGTTCTCGGAGACGTTTCGCGTCGACGCGCTGGCGCGGGCGGGGATCGCCTGCGCCTTCGTGCAGGACAACCAGTCGTTCTCGGCGCCCAAGGGGACGATCCGCGGGCTGCACTTCCAGGTCGCGCCGCAGGCCCAGGCCAAGCTCGTGCGGGTGCTGGCCGGGGCGATCCTCGACGTGGCGGTCGACCTGCGCCGTGATTCCGCCACCTACGGGCAGCATGTGGCCGTCACGCTCGATGCCGAGGGCGGCGAGCAATTGTTCATCCCGCACGGCTTCGCCCACGGCTTCTGCACCCTGACGCCGGACACGATGGTGGCCTACAAGGTCGACGCCTACTACAGCCCGGCCCACGACCGCGCCCTGGTCTGGAACGACCCGGACGTCGGCATCGACTGGCCGGTCCTGGCCGCGGAGGCGATCCTGTCCGACAAGGACCGGGCGGCGCCGCGCCTGTCCGAGCTCGGGCCGGTGTTCTGAAGCCCCGGCGCGCGAGCGCCATCGACGACGTGAAGGAAAGGCCCGACATGCGCATCCTGGTGACCGGCGGCTGCGGCTTCATCGGCTCCGCCCTCGTGCTCCACCTGGTGCGCGACCTCGGCCACGACGTGCTGACGCTGGACGCGCTGACCTACGCGGCCAACCCGGTGTCGCTGGCGCCCCTCGCCGAGGATCCCCGCCACCGCCTGGTCGAGGCCGACATCTGCGACGCCGACGCGGTGCGCGCGGCGTTCGCGGACTTCCGGCCCGACGCGGTGATGCACCTGGCGGCCGAAAGCCACGTCGACCGCTCG
>NZ_JAKSYQ010000258.1:0-268 GCF_022829665.1 Methylobacterium sp. E-041
TTGTCCATGCCCGGCAGCGACGGGGCAGCGGCCTGTGCCGCAGTCTTCACTGAACCACCGACCAGGTTGCCGGCACCGCCAAGCGTGCTCGACACCGCGCTCGATGCGCCGCTGACGATGCCGCCCACCGCCGAGGACAGCAGGTACACGACGACCAGCGTCGAGACCGCCCAGGCGAGCAGCCCGTGGTAGGCGGTGGTGGTGTTGGCGGGCTTCCCCGAGAGGCGCCCGGCGAGCCAGCCGCCGGCGGTGGCTGCGAGAATGCCGG
>NZ_JAKSYQ010000259.1:0-398 GCF_022829665.1 Methylobacterium sp. E-041
GCGGCCTCGGCCGCGACCTTGGCCTTCTGCTTGGCGTCGGCGACGGCGGCGTCGTACTGCTTCTCGTAGTCCTGGATCTGCGTCTTGGCCTGGTCGGTCGGGATGCCCTGGGCCTTGGCCAGCGCGTCGGCGGCGCGGTTCCCGGCCTGGGCCTTCTGGGCCGGGTCGCCGGACAGCAGGCCACGTACCGCCGAGGCGGCGGCATCGCGCAGGGCCTGCGGGTCCTGGCCGGCCGCCCGCTGGCGCACCCACTTCTCCATCCCGTCCAGCTGGTTCGAGTACTGCGCCCGCCACGGGGCCGCCGTCTGCGCCCCCGTCTTCACCGTGCCGCCGACCAGCCATCCCGCGCCACCGAGCCGTGCGGTCACGCCCGGGAAGGCGCCGCCGTCGGACCCGCC
>NZ_JAKSYQ010000260.1:0-220 GCF_022829665.1 Methylobacterium sp. E-041
CACAAACACCAGGCCACCCGGCTCTCGCCAGCTGCCCCATCGCTCGTCATGTCGGTGGACCAAGTCCAGAACCGCGTCGCCGCCGCCCCGTCTCGATGAACAGGGGTATACGGACCACCCAGCAGCCCGTCAACAGCCAAAACGGAACTTTCTTCGATTTCGACGACAGAACCACGACAGGCCGCCCGGACGGCCCTCCAGCGATCCTGAGACGGGTGCG
>NZ_JAKSYQ010000272.1:0-586 GCF_022829665.1 Methylobacterium sp. E-041
CGCGGGCTCGTGCCCGCCTTGCCGCCGACCGTTTCGCGCATCCCCTCTCCCCGCACGCGGGGAGAGGGCCGCGACGACCCCGTCGTCGTCGCGGCGAGGCGGCAGCCGACGGTGAGGGGGCTTCGACCGGCGAGCCTCCCACGGCACCGCCCCCTCACCGCCGCTTCGGCTGCGCTTCCCGGCCGCACGACGGGGTGCGGCCGGGCCTCTCCCCGCGTGCGGGGAGAGGGGATGGGCGTTTCATCCCAAAACCGAAACCCGCTCACGATGCCGCCCGCCGGACGCCCGAGAGCCGGTCCAGCGCCGCATCCAGCGTCGCGTCGGCCTTGGCGAAGCAGAGCCGCACGAGCGTGCGCACGGCCCGGTCCGGGTAGAACGCGCTCACGGGAATCGCCGCGACGCGATGCTCGCGCACCAGCGCCTCGCAGAAGGCGACGTCGTCGGCGTGGCCGAGATCGGCGATGTCGAGGTTGAGGAACCACGTCGCCTGCGCCGGCAGCACCGTGAAGCCGAGATCGGCGAGGCCGCCGGCGAGCCGGTCGCGCGAGCGGGCGTAGCCGGCGCGCATCCCGGTGAAGTAGGCATC
>NZ_JAKSYQ010000276.1:0-1261 GCF_022829665.1 Methylobacterium sp. E-041
AGCTTCACCATCGGCCCACAGGTTGCAGCGCCCAGTGTGGCTCTGACGAGTGACACCGGTGCCTCGTATCTCGACGGCATCACCCGAGCTGGTGGTTTGACGATCACGGGTGTCGAGACGGGGGCGACGCTTCTCTACAGCGTCGCTGGAGGACCGGCCTCTGCCATCTATGATCCACCCAAGCTGGTAGAATCTGCGCACACGTTATTACTCACGCAAACCGCCGTGGCCGTTAACACCTCCACCGCAAGCTCCCTCAGCTTCACCCTCGACACCAAGGTGGCTGCGCCCAGTGTGGCCCTGACGAGTGACACCGGTGCCTCGTCTCTCGACGGCATCACCCGCGCTGGTGGTTTGACGATCACGGGTGTCGAGACGGGGGCGACGCTTCTCTACAGCGTCGATGGAGGACTGGCCTCTGCCAGCTATGATCCAACCAAGCTGTTAGACGGGGCGCACACGGTTTTGGTCACGCAAACCGACGTGGCCGGCAACACCTCCACCGCAAGCTCCCTCAGCTTCACCCTCGACACCAAGGTAGCAGCGCCCAGTGTGGCTCTGACGAGTGACACCGGTGCCTCGTCTCTCGACGGCATCACCCGCGCTGGTGGTTTGACGATCACGGGTGTCGAGATCGGAACGGCGCCGCGCTGCGACGGAGTTTGAAGACTGGTGTCTGCCAGCTATGATCCAACCACGCTGGCAAACGGAACGCACACTGTTTTGGTCACGCAAACCGACTGGTGCGGTAACACCTACACCGCAAGCACCATCAGCTTCACCCGCGACCCCGAGGTGGCAGCGGCCAGTGTGGACCTGACGAGTGAAACCGGTGCCTCGTCTCTGGACGGCACCACCCGCGCTCGTGGTTTGACGATCATGGGTGTCGAGACGGGGGCGACGCTTCTCTACAGCGTCGATGGTGGTCTGGCTTCTGTCCGCTATGATCCAACCACGATGTTAGACGGGGCGCACACGGTTTTGGTCACGCAAACCGACGTGGCCGGTAACACCTCCACCGCAAGCTCCCTCAGCTTCACCCTCGACACCAAGGTGGCGTCGCGCAGTGGGGCCCTGACTAGTGACACGTGTGCATCGTCTCTCGACGGCATCACCCGCAATAGTGGTTTGACGATCACGGGTGTCGAGAGGGGGTCGACGCTTCGCTACAGAGTCGATGGACGTGTGGCCTCTTCCAGCTATGATACAACCAAATGGTCAGATCGTGAGCCCACGTCGTCGTTAACGTCAAGCCACTCAC
>NZ_JAKSYQ010000279.1:0-1552 GCF_022829665.1 Methylobacterium sp. E-041
ACGCCGAGCCCTACGCCTCATCCGCCGAGCGGACACAAGCCATGAGCCCCTGGATCGACCACTACAACACCAGCCGAACCCACTCCGCCCTCAGCCGACAGACACCCTGGCAAAGGCTGAACAACCTTCTGGGCAACGACAGCTAGGCCTTCGGCGATGCGGCGTCGGGCATCAGCCCGCACCATCGCGGCATCCGCCTCGTCGCTAAGCCGTTCGGCTCGGGCGAGGTCGGCAACGGCCCACCGGATGTCCGCGATGGCGAGAGCGGCGAGGATGGCTTTCAACGCCTGTTCTCCTGCCGGGCGGCATCCAAGGCCGCCTCCCATTGCGCCGTCAGTCTTTTGCCGAGATCCATGATCGCATAAGCGACCGTGATTAGCGGCTCTGACCCATGCGCCTGGGCTTCCGCCATCGTGCTGACGACTTGGCCCCAGCGAGCCACGTCGCGCACGTCGCCCTCTAGCTCGGCGACGGCCTGCCATGCGGACGGATTGCTCATCGGCGAACCTCGCGCCAATCGCATCCGACCGTTGCCAGAACGACCGGGGCTCGCGCCATGGCCTCGGCGCCGACCCGCTGCCACCAGCCCTCGTTCCCAAAGCGATCGTCAAAATGGAACGTGGCGCCGCGGTTGGTCTGCGGGGAAACTGGGCGCATCATCTTGCAATCAAATACGGGCCGCATGGTTACCTTGAGCCCAAGTTTTATGATCGGCCTGGCTATTATGCGAAAGCACTGACAAGTCTTATTGACGAAATCGATCGTTCTAACGATACGTTTATTGTTCATTATAGAAACAAATACGACGACCCAGAACATCCGCTTATATGGATGGCTGCCGAAATTATGTCTCTAGGCCAGCTGTCAAAATGGGTTGGCAATCTGAAACTCCGAGCCGATAGACAGTCTATTGCCAAGTGCTTCGGATTAGATAAGAAAATTTTCATCTCTGCGGCTCACCATCTGACTTATGTGAGAAATATTTGTGCGCATCATGGGAGGCTTTGGAATAAGCATTCACCGTGACTATGACACTTCCAAACTCTCCGGCTTCTCTTAAGCTAGCAATGAATGAACATTCAAGCCAAAAGCTGTACAACAGCTTGACCCTACTAGGATATTTTTTAAGCGTAGTCGCTCGCTGGAAGCGAATGGAAGCAGCAACTTGTGCAGCTTCTTGGATCGTGCCCCTTGGCAGACCCATTTTCAATGGGGTTTCCCGCTGATTGAGAGAAATTGCCTGCTTGGAAATCAGCCTTCGAAGGATAGCTATCTTAGCCGACCGCATTGAGAGTGATGCGCCGCTCGGTTGCTATGGGGGTCCATGCAACAGATGTGCCTCAACAACCGTACCCCGGCGGCTATCCTGCCGGGATGCGCATTGCCTTTGCCACCCTCGTGCTCGTCGTCGCCGCGGTGGGGCGCAAGCTGCTCCGAAGGCAGCGGAGGGACAGATACCGACGAGAGTCGGCGAATGCGTAAAAATTAGCATTGTCCGGATTGGCGCGCGTTTGAGCGATAAGCTGAGGGGCAGGTCCTACACCACGACCAA
>NZ_JAKSYQ010000007.1:0-5515 GCF_022829665.1 Methylobacterium sp. E-041
GGAGGTGACGCTGGGCGAGCGCCTGGTCCTCGTGCACGAGAACGAGGCGGTGTACCTGCCGATCGGCTCGCTGCACCGCCTGACCAACCCCGGCAGGATCCCGCTCGAGCTGATCGAGGTCCAGGTCGGCTCCTATACCGGTGAGGACGACATCATCCGCGTCGAGGACGTCTACGGACGCTAAAGAAACAAAGGTTGCACGAAGATGGTAGAATAACGAAAATTTAAGATAAAGCTAAAACTCTGAATGGTTCAATGAACAAAATTTTTTTACATGAAATACAGTTTAATAGAATCAAAAACTTTAACCTAAACATTATTGTAAGTTCTATCTGAGTGAAATGATTTAATATCATAAAGTAGTTTGAAAGTTATGCCAAGTCGCAACTATAGATAAATAATCATCGTATAGTTGATCCTGAATACAAAATAGTTGGCCCACAGATGATTATTAAAAAGATCAGCGCCTTCAAAGAACAACGCAAAGCGCGTAAGCGCATGATGCGTAACAAAGATATTATCTCCGGCTCAGACCTATTTGACGAAGTGTGGTATCTTAAACAATACCCTGAGGTAAAAAATTATAGATCTCCACCGCTTGAACATTATATTGAACTCGGAGCTGCCGAGGGCCGCGCTGCAGGGCCACGCTTCGACACTTTAGCTTACATCACTGCCAACCCAGATGTAGTTGAGGCAGGTCACAACCCACTCGTCCATTATATTCGTCACGGCGAAAAAGAAGGGCGAAAATTTGCTTTAAAATCAATCATGAACCTCAGCTCCGCTAAATCTAAGCTAAGGCAATCTACAACCTTTAGTATTATTTTAGGACCAGGTATAAACGAAAGCTTTGATAATACTCTTAGCAGCTTACACCGGCAAACAGGCTTCTTCTTCGAAGTAATCTATGATAGTAGGTTAGAGCTAGGGGCGCCTCAAAAAAGTAGAAAAAATACTTCAAGCGGATTTAGCAGGTATGTGCCTGTTTCAGGGTCTGACAATTCCAGTTTCTTATATCGCGCTGCGTCTGTCGCCACGTATGATTTTACAATATATTTAAACGCTGGCGATACGCTAGATCCAGCTGCACTCCAAAAGCTATCGAATTCAATAAATACAACAAATTGTGACCTCGTTTATAGTGATGAGTCGCAATCAACCTTATCAGTAGGCGGTACGAAGAGCATATTAAAACCTTCATGGTCACCTGAGCTCTTGTTAGCTTATGATTATTTCGGTCATCTGACGGCTATACGTACATGCTTATTGAAAAATATTATTAGTCATTCAAATGATATGTCCCAGTCACTTTCGATAGCCGCGGCCCAGTGGGACCTTCATCTTCGAGTTACGGAGCAGACAAATAACGTTGAGCGGGTTGCAAATATTCTATGTCATCGAATTCAGATCGATGATAAGGATTTGCGATTACCTGCTTCTTCCGATATAGATTATGATGAAGTTCTGAAAGCCGCGTGGAAACGGCGAGGTCATACTGCTACTGTCTCACGGTCCTCCGACGGAACATTTCGTTCAAGTTGGACACTTTCAGCTCATCCACTTGTCTCAATTGTTATTCCTAACAGGAATCGCGCTCATTTACTACGTACCTGCACGAATGGTATTTTTAATAGAACAACATATAAAAACATAGAAATAATAATAGTTGATAACAAATCTGACGATTTGCATACAATCGAACTTTATCGCGAATTATCCGAAAATGGAGTACGTATTATCTATTTTAATGAGCCTTTTAATTATTCCCGCGCTTGTAATAAAGGAGCCGTAGCTGCTCGCGGTGAATTTCTTCTTTTTCTCAACAACGATGTAGAGATTGTTCAAGCAGATTGGCTCGAGCAATTGGTACGGGCGGCATGTGAGCCCGGTGTTGGCGTTGTAGGTGCCAAGTTACTCTACCCCAGTGGCGAAATTCAGCATGCCGGTGTCGCCATCGGTCTCTTCTCGCTCGCCGCGCACGTCTTTCATCGAACGCCTCACGATCTTTGGGGCCCGTTTGGCTCACCTAACACGCAGCGCAACTTGTCTGCTGTCACCGGAGCTTGCCAGCTCGTTCGACGAACGCTTTTCGACCTCGTTTCCGGGTACGACGAAGAATTCATTATTGCTTACAGCGATGTTCTATTTTGTCTCGATGTTGCACGGATGGGGTTCCGTACGGTCTACTTGCCCTCGGCCATCCTCGTGCACCACGAAGGCGCGTCACGTGGGACTGAAAACCCGCAGAGGGACCAGGTCTTATTTGCAAAGCGTCTCAGAAGTCTTGGTTTTGCCGCAGATCCCTATTTCCACCCTGCACTTGATCCTGAAAGCTTCGAGCCCAAGGTTTTGCGTACAAACACCGCCGTCAGTCGGACACGCCTGCAGGCTGATATTGAAACTATTGCAGGTCCTCCGGCCCAGCCCCTCAATCCCTATGATTTCGGCGCGATCGCAACCGCTGTTGGAATGTCATGGGATGCTATCATGTGGCCGTTCGATCCAGTCCTCATGGAACCCAGCCTCGAAAATGGTACGCGAATTATTCTTGAATTCCTTTGGCGGCGTTCCGATTTGCGCAAGCAATTCCCGCGTCCGATCCGCGACGGATCTCAGGGTGGCTTCGCTCTGTGGATTAAAACCGATGGACTGCGCCTGCTTGGTCTGAGCACAACTTATGTGCGTTGCATCGATGCCGCCTTTGCTTCCGACATCGGAGGAAAGTCGCGTCAGATCCTCGCTCAGGATCACGCCTTCTGCAATGACAACCCGCTGTATCTTCTCCCTGAAGGAAGAAATGCAAGTTGCGCTCGATTGTTTGACGCCTACGTAGATGGATTAACTACACGGGAGGATATCTGGTGGTTCCTCTTCTCTTTGGAGGAGTCACCGCACGCGGCCCTCTGCGAGACGTGGGCTAGTACGCCCTCTTGGCAAGCGGCAATCCCTGATGGCGGTACGGTCTTCGGCATTATCCCTTTGGCCCAATGGGTGTGGGATTTGCACGGCGTCCGCGATCAGAGGATCTTCGTTCAAGAGTACCCTAGCACGATGAGCGATGCTGCTCAGGTTCGCGTCGCCTATGCCGCTCGTCCCGAATGGCAGAAGTGCTTTCCGATGGCGATGACCGATGAGTCGAGTGCACGAGCGCTCCTTGATCATCTCGCCACGCATGCATCTGGCCTGTCTTTCTTGCCCCGCGGTTGGGTTGAGGCACGACGGAAGGGCACGCTTGCCGAAGACATCGTCGCACATGGCATCAATATCTTAGGTCATTTCGCCTACCCGTCCGGCCTGCGGATCTCAACAGAGAGTCTTGTAGAGGGTCTGCGCGAGAATGGTATCGCAGCTAGCCTACGGAACGTGCCGGTCTCGACAGCGACAGATGATCCGACAGGTCACCACTTTCAAGGACTTGAGTTCTACGACACAACCTTGATTCACGTTCAGCCTGAACCGTTGTTTGATGAGGTTTACAAGCTAGCCGGTCTTTTACCACGGCATGAAAAAACGTATCGCATAGGATACTGGTATTGGGAATTCGATGAAGTCCCCGAGTCGTGGAACCGCGCCTCCCTGCAATGCGACGAGATATGGACAGCGACCAAGTTCATTGCTGATGGCTTACGTCGTCACTACCGTCAGCCAATTTATGTATTAACACCGGGCATTGAGATGCCTGTATTCGATAGGATACCGAGGAACCGGTTTCAGATTCCTGATGACGAATTCGTTTTCGTCTTCGTATTTCATATGACGAGCATTATGGACCGTAAAAATCCACTTGGCCTGATTGAAGCTTTTAAACAAGCCTTCAATTCGACGGACAAAGCTCGCCTCGTCATCAAAACCTCATTCGGAGCTGGATACCCAAAATCTATGGACGCACTAAAGACAGCAGCCGGGGAAAGTAAAATTGACATCATAGACGCGGTTTTCACCCGCGATGAAACGTTGAGCCTAATCGATTGCGGCGATGCCTATGTATCTCTCCATCGAAGCGAAGGGCTCGGATTAACTATGGCTGAGGCGATGCTTCTTGGGAAACCCGTCATTGCGACGCGGTATTCGGGTAACTGTGAATTTATGGATGATAACAACAGCTTACTTGTTGATTATGAGGAAGTTCAGCTCGATCGGGATATCGATCCCTACAAAGCAGGGTTGCGATGGGCAGAACCGTCGATCGAGCATGCGGCGGTTCTTATGCGTAAACTATACGAGCAGCCAGAGATCGCCCGCGCCGTAGGCGCTCGGGCGAAGGATGACCTTGAGCGACGCTTGAGCTATTCCACCACTGGTCGGGCCGTTGCTGAAAGACTAGGCGAGATCAATGCAATGAAGTGTTCCACATAGGTCGATTTGTGTGTGCAACAGTCCGGTGCGCATGGAGCATGCTAGGGCAATCTTGGTTTATATTGCCTTCTATTCTGGTGAGGTGAAGAAGCTTATTCACTCGTAATGCTTGATGGTTTCGACAAGGCCGCAAGAGCGTCTAACAGAACCGTTGATACTGGTTGAGGGTGAAAGGGCGCAAGCTAGGGTAGTGAAGGCGAGGTGCATGTCGGCGCGCTGCTCGTAGCGGATGCCGAGCCGGCGGAAGCGGGCGAGCTCAGAGCCCGTCCGATAACATCCGGCAGGGGTTGAGTGGCCGGGATGGCGGTGATTCCAGAAGGGTGCCGAAGCCTGATCTGGAATTGCCATGTGGACCCCGACCACTCGCCGGCAGCATAAGCCGTTCGCGCCTGCGGTACGAAACCGACCTGACCGATGCGGAATGGGCGGTCATCGCGCCGCTGATGCCGGAGCCGGCTTCGTGCGGTCGTCTGCTCGTCTGGACGACGCGAAAGTTCCTGAACGCGATCATCTCAGTGCTGCGGGGCGGCATCGCGTGGCGGATGATCCCGAAGGACCTGCCTCCGCGCAGCACGACGTTTGGCTACTTTGCGCGCTGGCGCGACGACGGCCTGTTCGGCCGGATCAACCATCACCTCGTCATGGCGCACCGCGAGCGGGTCGATCGAAGAGCCTCGCCTACCGCCACAGTGCTTGATAGCCAGAGCGTGAAGACCACCGAGAGCGGAGAGCCGCGCGGCTACAACGCTGGAAAGAAGATCAAGGGCCGTACAAGGGCCGTAAGCGTTAGCCCTGTCGAAACGGACGGACGCGCTCCAGTCCTCAACCCACAGCCCGCCGACGTGCAGGATAGCGATGATGCCGGACCGGTGCTGCGCCTGTCGCGGCGGACCTTCCCGTTCATCGCCAAGGCCTTCGCCGATGCAGGCTATGCCGGCGACAGGCCCGCGAACGCAACGATCATCACCGTCGACATCGTGCGCAAACCCAAGGATCAGGTCGGCTTTGCCGTGCGCCCGCGCCGATGGGTGGTCGAACGCTTCTTCGGCTGGATCAGCCGCAACCGCCGCCTTTGGAAAGACCCGGAGGCGACCCTCGCCTCGGCCCAGGCCTTCCTCTACGCCGCCGTCATGATCCTTGTCCGAAGGCTCAGCCG
>NZ_JAKSYQ010000036.1:0-60672 GCF_022829665.1 Methylobacterium sp. E-041
CTGGGCCGTCTGCACCTCAATCTGACGCAGCTTGAGCACGACCTGCTCCGCGTTCGTCTTCTGGCCTCGCCGCATGTCCAACTCCTTTGGTCCTGGCTGATCCTCTCAATCAGCCCGGTCCAAAGCCAGCCGGTCAGGCCACGGTGGCGACCGCCGAGCCGCCAGCGGGCAGCGACCGGGCAAAGTGATAGACTACGCGTCGGCGCAACTTCCACCGGGCCATTTGGTGGTCGAGCTGCTCGCCATTGCGCTGATGACATCGGTCAGAACGTCCAGTCCGACTGCAATATCGACAGGGCCGACGATCCCACCCGACCCCAGATCAGCACCGATGTTCGCCACGCAAGTGATCCATGATCATGACAAAAATTTTGGAGGTCGCGCGCCGGAAATGCCTGTCACCAGGTTCACTCGATCGCCGGCCGCTCGTCCTGCAATTTCCGCCGCTGCGTCATCACGGTATCGCGGCGCTCTTCCTGGGGTCAGCTTCAACTTGAGGGCGAGGTACTGCTTCTCGACGACAGCATCCTTGACGAGAACGAGGGACGTTCCATCCGCTGTCGTCGCTGTCCTCCCGCGAGCCGCGGTCATGTCGTCGAAGCGCTCCGAGAGACGGTAGGCCATCGCGACCATGAACGGCTTGCGCAGCGTACGAACGTCTTTGTCCCAAGGGCACAGGTCTGACTTAGCGAATCCCTTAAAGCCGACGTCCATCGCCGATCGGGACAGATCCGTCATATAGGTCGCGATGGTGACGTCGACCGGCAAGCCAAAATACTGGATGCGTCCACTCTCCAGCCAGTGCCGGCAGTTGCAGAACCGGGCGATCGCACAGGCCACCAGGTCGACATCGTGCCGGCGATCCGTGGCTTCTCGCTGTCGACAACGCGCCTGTTTGATCTCGAAATCCGAATAGGTCAGCCCGTAGCGATCCATGAGCTCGCTGACTTTGGCTGCGGCAGCCATCGCTTCGCTCTCGCTGCAGCCGTTCGCGACGGTTTTCGCCATCAGAGCGCGGATCCGTTGCATGGCAGCTAATCTGTTGGCGTTCATCCTAGCCGATCTCCGTAATTGCCTTTTTGGCAATGCCGCTCTCACTCCTCAAGCAGTCTCGTAGTGCTCCCCAAACGGAGAATGGGTTTGTCGGCCCGGCTGCGAGGCATGAAGAGGGAGTAGCCAACGAGATATCCAAGCAATGACGAGCCGATCGACGTCAACCTTTAATTGATGCGGGCCAACTATACGTCACATCGCGGGCTAACTACCCCAATTTGCGGGCGAGCTTGACGCTCGGCACAGCGACAAGCGCCTCGCCACCTGCCGCGGCACCTTCGCGAACGCCCTGAACTTCCAGGGCTTCCCGCACATGCCGGGCAACGATTTCGTCGTGCGCTACGCGCCCGGCGCGGGTCCCGGCCTCGACGGCGGCTCGCTGTTCCGCTGAAAGGACGCCCCATGCGCGACCCGCTCGACGGTGCCGCGGTCGCGGCCGAGGCCCGGCTCTGGCTCGGCACGCCCTACCGGCACCAGGCCTCGCTGATCGGCGTCGGCTGCGACTGCCTCGGCCTGCTGCGCGGCGTCTGGCGCGGCCTTCTGGGCGACGAGCCCGAGGCGCCGCCGCCCTATTCCGGCACCTGGGCGGAATCGGCTGCCCCCGGCACCGACCCGCTGACGGAGGCCGCCGCCCGCCACCTCGTCCCGGTCGCGGCCGACCTCGCGCGCCACGGGCCGGCGCCGGGCGAGGTGCTGCTCTTCGCCTTCCGCGCGCACCTGCCCGCCCGCCACTGCGCCATCACCACGCAGGCCGGGATGATCCACGCCCACGACCGCGCCGCGGTGACGGAGGTGGCCTTCACGCCGTGGTGGCGGCGGCACCTGGTCGGGGTGTTCCGTTTCCCGGGGGCGGGGTGAGGGCGTGGCGCGATCCGTCAGGCGGCGCGCGCCACCTGTAGCTCGACCTGCAGGCCCGCCGCCGCGATCATGGTGACCAGCGATTCGATGGCGAACAGGTCGATGCGCCCGCGCATCAGGTCCGACACCCGCGGCTGGGTGATGCCGAGGATCGCGGCGGCCCGGACCTGCGTCAGCCCTTCGCGCGCGATGTTGTCGCGAAGCGCCATCATGAGCTGCGACCGCAGGCGCATATTCGCGGCCTGGGCCGGCGTATCCTCGATCGCGTCCCAGACGCTCTCGAAGCGGTTTTCGTCGCTCATCGCCCGATCTCCTCGATCAGTTGCGCTTAGCGCCGCTAGGCGACCGCGAGGTCGCCGCGGGCGGTCTTCTGGGTCGTCTTCCGGAAGCAGTGCAGGACGAAGATCGCATCGGCGAGCTTCGCGACGAAGATCACCCGGAACGCCCCATTCGCCTCTCGGATCCTGATTTCCCGGACACCCGGCCCGACCGTCGCCATCGGCTTCCAATCGTCCGGCTCGTAGCCTTGCTGGAGCCGATCGATCTGGTGCCCGCCCGCTTGGCGCGCGTCGCGGGGGAAGCCAGGCAGGTCGTCGAGCGAACCACCGCGAAACACAACCGCCTTCGCACGATCCGCCATGTCGGGGCCTCACGACGCAGAACGATCCCCAAGACTATACAAAAATTTGTATGAGCCGCAATCGCGGCTCGCTCGGTCCCACGGAGCCCGCCATGGCCACGCTGATCCTGTCCACGGCGGGGGCGGCGGTCGGGACCGCGCTCGGCGGGCCGATCGGGAGCGTGGTCGGGCGGGTGGCCGGCGCGGCGGCGGGGGCCGGGCTCGACGGCGCCCTGTTCGGGGCGGGGACGAGCCCGCGCTTCGTCGCCGGGCCGCGGCTGTCGGACGTCGCCGGCCTGTCCTCGACCGAGGGCGATCCGGTGCCGCGCGTCTACGGCCGGGCGAAACTCGGCGGCACCCTGATCTGGGCGACGCGGCCGCTCGAGGTCGCCAACACGGCCGTCGAGCGGGCGTCCTCCCCGGCGAAGGGCGGCGGCGGCCAGAAGACCGTGCGGACGCGCTACGCCTACTTCGCCAACCTCGCGGTCGGCCTGTGCGAGGGCGAGATCGCCCTCGTCCGGCGGATCTGGGCGGACGGGATCGAGCTCGACCGCACCGCGATCACCTGCCGGGTCCATGCCGGCGCGGCCGACCAGGCGCCCGATCCGCTGATCGTCGCCAAGGAGGGCGCCGACGCGCCGGCCTATCGCGGCCTCGCCTACGTGGTGTTCGAGGGGCTGCCCCTGGCCGATTACAGCAACCGCATCCCGCAATTCGCCTTCGAGGTGGTGCGGCCGGTCAACAGCGTCGCGCCGCTGATCCGCGCGGTGAACCTGATCCCCGGCGCGTCCGAGTTCGGCCTCGACCCGATGCCGGTCACGGTCGATCTCGGCCTCGGCCGGACGCGGGCCGCCAACCGGTTCCAGCTCCAGGCGGCGACCGACGTGGTCGCGTCGCTAGACGCGCTGCAGGCGTTGTGCCCGAACCTCGCCCGCATCGCGGTGGTGGTGGCGTGGTTCGGCGACGACCTGCGCGCCGGGCACTGCACGGTCGCGCCCCGCGTCGAGATCCGCGACAAGGCGACCACCGGCGACGGCTGGCTCGTGGCCGGCCTCGACCGCACGCAGGTCGCGCCCGTCTCCGCCGCGCCGGACGGCACGCCGGCCTATGGTGGCACGCCCTCCGATGCCGGCCTCGGCCGCCTGGTGGCGGAGCTGGCCCGGCGCGGCCTCGCGGTGGTGCTCTACCCGTTCGTGATGATGGACGTCGCCGCGGGCAACGCGCTGCCCGATCCCTACGCGCCCGGCAGCGTCGGCCAGCCGGCCTACCCCTGGCGCGGCCGCATCACCTGCGATCCCGCCCCCGGCCAGCCCGGCAGCCCGGACGGGACGGCGGCGGCCGAGGCGCAGGTGCTGGCCTACTTCGCCGGCGCGCAGGGCTATCGCCGGCAGGTGCTGCACTATGCCGACCTCGCGGCCGGCTGGGCGGCCGCCGGCACGCCGCTCTCCGGCTTCGTCCTCGCCAGCGAGCTCGTCGGCCTCACCCGCGTGCGCGGCGCGGGCGAGACCTGCCCGGCGGCAACGGCGCTGATCGACCTCGCCCGAACGGTGCGCCGGAGGCTCGGGCCGTCGGTGAAGCTCGTCTACGCCGCCGACTGGACCGAGTACGGCGCCCAGGTCCGCGACGGCGGCGCCAGCGTGCGCTTCCCCCTCGACGCGCTGTTTTCCGACCCGAGCATCGACGCGGTCGGGATCGACTATTATCCGCCGATCTCGGACTTTCGCGACACGCCCGCGCAGGCCGACCTCGCCGAGACCGACACGATCTACGACCGCGGCTTCCTCAAGGCCCGGCTCGGCGGCGGCGAGGCGTTCGACTGGTACTACGCCGACGACGAGGCCCGCGCCGCGCAGCGCCGCAGCCCGATCACCGACGGCGCCTACGGGAAGCCGTGGACGTTCCGGCCCAAGGACCTCGTCGGCTGGTGGTCGAGCGCGCACGTCGAGCGGGCGGGCGGGGTCGAGACCCGCGCCACGGCCTGGGTGCCGCGCGGGAAGCCGATCTGGCTCACCGAGATCGGCGTGCCGGCGGTCGACAAGGGCACCAACGGACCCAACGTCTTCCCCGACCCGAAATCCTCCGAGAGCGCCTTTCCGCCCGCCTCGCGCGGCCTGCGCGACGAGCTGATCCAGCTGCGCGGCCTGGAGGCGATCCTGTCGCGGTTCGATCCCGCCGCGGCGGGCTTCGCGGCCGCCGACAACCCGCTCTCGCCCGTCTATGGCGGGCCGATGGTCGACCCGGGCGCGGTCTTCGTCTGGGCCTGGGACGCGCGGCCCTACCCGGCCTTTCCCGACCAGGGCTCGATCTGGGCCGATGCCGGCAACTGGCGGGTCGGCCACTGGATCACCGGCCGGATCGAGGGCTGCGACCTCGACCGGCTGATCGAGCGGATCCTGTCCGACCTCGGCGTCGCCGTGCCGATCGCGATCGAGGCCGCCGCCTACCTCGACGGCGCGGTGATCGACCGGCCGCTCTCGGCCCGCGCCGCCCTGGAGCCGCTGGCGCAGCTCTACGGCCTCGACGTGTCGGCGGTCGCCGGCACCCTGCGGCTGCGCGGGCCGCGGCGCGAGGCGGCGGTGATCATCGCCGACGACGACCTCGTGCGCGTCTCCGAGGACGAGGCGCCGCTGCGCCGGGTGCGCGCCGAGGAGAGCGGCCTGCCGCGCTCGATCGAGATCGGCTTCACCGATTCCGAGAACCCGGACTATCGCCGCGCGTCCGCCGCCGCGATCCGGCCGGCCGGCGGCCGGCGGCGCGAGACCCGGATCGAGGCGGCGGTCGTCACCCGGCGCGAGACCGCAGAAAACCTTGCCGAGGCGCTCCTCGACCGGGCCATCGCGGGCCGCGACACCGCCGGCCTGACGCTCAGCCCGCGCCGCCTCGATCTCGAGCCCGGCGACCTGCTGGCGACGCCGGCCGGCCTTCAGCGCATCGTGCGCATCGACGACGGGCCGGCCGGCCGCCGGCTCGAGACCCGCGGCGTGCCGCTGCACGGGCCGGGCACGCGGCCGGCGCGCCACGCGTCGACGACCCGGCCCGTCCGGCCTCCGCTGCTCGCCGGCGCCCCGTTCGCGCTCGCCCTCGACCTGCCCGCCGACCGCGGAACCCCGACCGCGCTGCAGTACCTCGCCGCGACCGCCGAGCCGTGGCCCGGTGCGCTGGCGATCTGGCGCTCGGACGGCGCGGGCGCGCCGCTGGCGCTCCACGGCACCGCCGACTACCCGGCCTGCCTCGGGCGGACGCTGACGGCGCTGCCCCCGGGGCCCCTCTGGCGCCTCGACCGCGCGACGCGCCTCGATGCGACCCTGCGCAACGCCGGCGCGCTCGGCAGCCTCGACCTGCCGGCGATGCTGGCCGGCGGCAACCTGTTCGCGGTGATCGCGCCGGACGGCAGCGTGGAGATGATCGCGGCGCAGGAGGCCGTGCTCGTCGGGCCCGAAACGTTCCGTCTCGGCCGGTTGCTGCGCGGGCTCGCCGGCAGCGAGGCGGCGGCCTCGCGCCCGGCCCCGGCCGGAAGCCTGATCGTGCGCCTCGACGACGGCGCGGTGATTCCCCTCGTCGACCGGCTCGACGAGGCCGGGCGCCGGTTCCGCTACCGGATCGGCCCGGCCTCGCGCGATCCCGGCGACCCGTGCTTCGTCGAGATCTTCGCCGCCGCCGGCCTCGCGGCGCTGGCGCCGTCGAGCCCGGTCCACCTCCGCGCCCGGCGCGAGCCCGGCGGCGTGCGCCTGTCGTGGATCCGCCGGGCGCGCCGCGACGCCGACAGCTGGGACGTCGCGGACATTCCCCTCGACGAGACGGTGGAGGCCTACGCCGTCACCGTCTTCGCCGCCGACGGCCACGGGCTGCGCAGCCTCGCCGCCGCTGGGCCGAGCCTGCTCTACGCCGACGAGGCCGCGGATTTCGGCGGCCCGCAGGCGGTGCTCGACATCGCCGTCGCGCAGGTCGGGGCGGTGTTCGGGCCGGGCCCGGCCACCCGCGCGCGCGTCGCCGTGCGCCGGGGCTGACACCTCGATCCCTCGACGGAGCCCGCCGATGCCGGACACCACGCAGAACCTCGCGCTGCCGCTGATCGCGGCCAACCAGGCGCAGAAGCACGTCACCCACAACGAGGCCCTGGTGCAGCTCGACGCGCTGGTGCAGCTCGCCTGCCTCGACAAGGACCTCGCCGCGCCGCCGGCCGCCCCGGCCGAGGGCGACCGCTACCTTGTCGTCGCGGCCGCGCCCACCGGGGCCTGGGCCGGGCTGTCGGGCCAGGTCGCCTGCTTCCGGGACGGGGTCTGGGTCGGGCTCGCGCCCCGGCCGGGCTGGCTCGCCTTCGTGGCCGACGAGGGCGACCTCTACATCTTCACCGGCAGCGCCTGGACGAGCTTCCGCGCCACCCTGGCGAGCCTCCAGAACCTCGCCCGCCTCGGGATCGGCACGGCGGCCGACGCCGTGAACCGGCTGGCGGTGAAGTCCGAGGCCGCTCTGCTCTCCTGGGACGACGCGACGCCGGGCTCGGGCAGCGTGCGGCTCACCCTCAACAAGCAGGCGGCGGCGCGCGATGCCGGCCTGGCGTTCCAGACCGGGTTCTCGACGCGGGCGCTGCTCGGCACCTTCGGCGCCGACGACGTGGCCCTGAAAGTGAGCCCGGACGGCGCGAGCTTCTCGACCGCGCTCTCGGTCTCGGCGGCGACCGGCCGGCTCGCCCTCGGGCGGATCGCCGGGCCGGTGGAGATCGGCACCCATGCCGGCGCGCTTCCCGACGCGCCGCCCCAGACGGTGCTGCGGGTCTCCGGCGCCGACGGGACGACGCCGCGGCTCGTCCTCGACGGCTACGGCGCCAACGCCGCGGGACACCTCGCCTTCCGGGCCGCGGCCGGGAGCGCCGCCGCGCCGGCTGCCCTGCCGCCGGGTGCCGCGATCGGGCAGCTCTCCGCATACGGCTACGGCGCCTCCGGCTACGCGTCGGCGCCGCGGGTGCAGGTCGCCTTCCTGGCCTCGGAGGCGTGGTCGGACGCGTCGCAGCCGACGCGGATCAGCCTGCGCACCACGCCGGCCGGCACCACGGCCACGGCCGAGGCGTTCGCCGTCGAGGCCAGCGGGGCGGTGCGCCTCGCGCCGCTGGCCGCCGACCCGACGACGGGGCTCGCGCAAGGGCAGCTCTATGCCGACAGCACCGCGACCGCGCTCAAGTGGTACACCGGCACGGGCTGGGCGCGGATCAGCAATTTCGCCAAGGCGGCGGCGACCACGAGCTTCGACAACTACGTCCCGGCCGGCGCCTGGACGAAGGTGCAGTTCAACATCGCCGACAGCAACGACCAGGGCGCGTTCGCGGCCGCGACGAACCGCTTCACCGCCCCCGAGGCCGGCCTCTATCGGGTCTCGGCCATGCTCACCTACAAGCGCAACAACGCGAGCGCGCCAACGGCCTTCGAGGTTCAGCTCTACCGGAACGGCGCCCCCGCCGGGCGCGGCCGCGCCGCCGCGACCGGTGCGCTGGTGGACGGGGTCACCGCCCTGTCGCTTGCCACGACCCTGAAGCTCGCGGCCGGCGACGGCGTCGAGGTCTGGGTGCGGTTCACGGGGGCCGACGGCTACGTGGCCGCGGCCGACGCGTCCTTCGGCGCGCAGCAGCTGGGCTGAGGCCGGGCGCCCGCCGCACCGTCCGCCGTTCCCCGCCCCGGAGATCCCCATGAATCTCACCCCCATCGGCGAGGCGTGCCTCATCGCGCGCGAGGGACGGCGGCTGACGGCCTACCGCGATTCCGTCGGCGTCTGGACCATCGGCGTCGGCCACACCTCCGCGGCGGGGCGCCCCCGCGTCGTCCCCGGCCTCGCGATCACCGCGGCCGAGTGCGACGCGATCTTCGCGCGCGACGTCGCGACCTACGTCGCCGCGGTCCGCGACGGCCTGACGGCGGCGGTCGGGCCGCACGCCTTCGATGCCCTCGTCTCGCTCTGCTACAACATCGGCCCGGCGGCCTTCGCCGGCTCGACCGTCCTGAGACGGATCAACGCCGGCGACGCGGCCGGTGCCGCCGACGCGCTGCTGCTGTGGCGCAAGCCCGCGGCGATCCTGCCCCGCCGCCGCGCCGAGGCCGAGCAGCTCGTCACCGCCTACGCCGTCGCCCTGCCGCGCCCGACCGTGAACGCCGCGCGGCTCCGGATCGCGGCCCCCGTCGCCGCGGTCACGGACCCGGGCGTCGCGACCCCGGTCCTGGTGCCGACCGTGCCGCGGCCGGGTCGGCTCGCGCGGCTGCGGCACCGAATCGAGGCCTGGCTCGCCGCGGCGGCCGCGCCGGCGAAGGCCCGGGCCTGATCCGCCGCGCCCGATCCCAGATCCCGTGCCGGCCGGGTCCAGCCGCGCAACCCCAGCCGAAGGATTCGACCATGTCCCGCTTCTCCGCGGCGCCGGCGCTCGCCGGTGCCCTCTCGATCGGCCTCGCGGCCCCGCCCGCCCTCGCCGCGGCGGGGGGCGCCGTCGTGCTGCCCTGGGGCGACTGGATCGTCGGCTTCGCCACGACGGCGCAGGCGGTGCTGACGCCGCTCCTCGTCGCCCTGGCGACCGGGCTGATTGCTCGGTTCGCGCCGCTGCTCGGCTACGTCCTGTCGAAGTCCGTCGTGGAGGGCATGGTCCGCCGGGTCACCGACTACGCGCTCAACGCGGTGGCCGGCGCCGCCAAGGGGCAGGTGCTCACCGTGCCGGTCGGCTCGGCCGTCATCGCCGCGGCGGTGCAGCGGGCGTCCGACCAGGTGCCGGGCTTCGTTGTGAAGGCCGCCGGAGGCCTGCCCGGCATCGCCGAGAAGGTGTTCCGCCGCCTCGCGTTGGAAGACCGCGCGACCGCCGCCAACACGCTCGCGCCGGCCCTCGCCGCCGCCGGCCTCGCGGCGCGATAGCGCCGGAGCGACGGCCCCGTCCGCGGCCGGGACGCCCGCGCGGGTGCTCGAACGACACGCTGGCATCCGCGGAGGGACGGCATGGACGCGACACCACGAAGCCCGGCGGAGCGCGACCCCGCCTGCCGCCGGGCGGCCCTCGCGGCGATCGGCGAGGGCGTCGGCCGGGTGCTGCCGCCCCCCGACGACGGCCTCGGCGAGACCCTGATCCGCCGCGCCTACGCCGAGCGTGCCGCGACCGAGCCGGACGAGGACCGGCTGGTCGTCCGGTTCGGCACCGAGTGGCGCAGCTTCATCCGGCACCAGACGCCGGACCGCCTCGCCGCCCTCGACGCGGTGATCGACGACCGGATCGAGCGGCGGGCGCTGGCCCGGTACTACCGGCGGATGAAGCATGCGGCGGTCGCCGTCGCCGTCACGGCCTTCGCGCTGGCGCAGTTCGGGATCGACCGGCTGCCGCTCGTCCGCCAGATCTGGCGGCTGTTCCGGGGAGATCTGCGATGAGCGCCGCCCTCGACCGCTGGCTCACCCGGCTCTACCACGCGGTCGGCGGGAGCCTGTTCCTGGCGCTGTGCGCCTTCGTCTCCTACACCGCCGGCGACTGGCACGGGCCCTACCGCGTCCGCTCGACGGACCTGCTGACGCCCGAGGTCGCGCCCGGCGGCGCCCTGCGCCAGACGCGGGTGATCGCCTACGGCGCCGAATGCGCGCTGCACGTCACGCGCCGCCTGCAGAGCCTCGGCGCCGACGGGCGCCGGGTGATGCTCCCCGAGATCGCCTTCGATGCGCCGCCCTGGGACCGCGACGGCCGGCCCCAGACCATCGAGACCGAGATCCAGGCCGACTTCCCCTGCGGCCCCGCGATCCTGGTTGAGAGCCCGTCGGCCGCCTACAACTGGCTTCAGCGCACCGTCTTCCGCCAGCGCCAGCCGGACGCGATCACCCCGTTCCGGGTGACCTGCGGCGGGGTCACAGGTCCAGCATTCCGGGCGACGGCGCGTGCACCGTGAAGGCCGCCCCCTCGTGAATCCAGCTGCCGCCGGCCTGGGCCTTCTCGAAGGCCGCCGTCTCGGCGGTGCCGGCCGTGTAGTGGTGCTCGCCGGTCGCGGTGTCGAGGAAGCGCTGCACCGTCAGCGCGTCTGCGCCGGCCAGCGCCGGGTCGGCATAGGCCTGGAACGCCACGCCCTCGTCGTGGAAGCTCGGCATCATCGCGTCGATGTGGTCGCGCTCCGTGGGGCTCGCCGTATAGAAGTGCTCGCCCGTCCGCGTATCGACGAAGCGGAAGACGTCCACCGTGTCCGCGCTCGCGGCGGGCGCCATCCAGGCCACGCCCTCCGCGGTGTAGGACGGCAGGTTCTGCGCGACGTAGGCCCGTTCGCTCGCGCTCGTCGTGTAGAGGTCGTCGCCGGTGCTCGCGTCGCGGAAGTGGAAGGTGTCGCTCGGCGCCGCCGCGGTCGGCGCGCTCGCATAGGCCCGGATGTAATCGATCGTCATCTGCGCCGACGCCGCGTCCGGGTCGCCGGCCCAGGCCCCGCCGACGGCGAGGTTGGCGATCAGGTACATCGGCTTGTTGAGATCGGCCGGCGTGGCGGCCTGGAAGGTCGGGTGCCCGTCGTAGTACCAGGTGATGGTGTCGGGCTCCCAGTCGACGCCGTAGGTGTGGAAGCCCGACGTCATGTCCGGCACGGCGACGTTCGCCTCGTCCAGGTAATGCGTCGCGTCGACCCGCTGGCTGCCCGAGACCTGGCTGTGGACGGTGTTGCGCAGGGTGTTCGGGTCGCCGCCGACCATCTCCATCACGTCGAGCTCCGGCGGCCAGCTCCCGTCCGCGGGCAGCATCCAGAACGCCGGCCACATGCCGTGGGCCGCGGGGAGCTGCGCGCGGATCTCGAAGTAGCCGTAGGTCTGGCTGAAGCTGTGGTAGGTGTTGATCATCCCCGACGTGTAGGTCTGCCCCTCGATCGAACCCTGGATGTCGGGGGCGGCCGGCGCGGCGGAGATCGTCAGCGCGCCGTCGGAGACCTGGAACGGGTCGGGCAGGCCGGCCGTGCCGCCCGCGGCGCCGTCCGCTCCGGCGACGTAATATTGCAATTCATCGTTGTATGGCATCGTCCCGGTCGCGCGGACCTTCGTCGACCATTGCGGCGCCCCGACCGTGTCGAGGCCCGTCGTGCCGTTCCACGGCGTGAACGCGTCGAACTCCTCGGCGAAGGTCAGCGTCGCGGTCTGCGACAGGTGGTTCGGATCGATCGCCATGACGGGTCCCGCCTCACGCGGGCGGCCGAGGCCGCCGCGCATGATGAATACAACCGAGAGTAGAATAATCGGTTTACAAACTTGGTTCCGCGGTGCGCTGGGTCGTTTGCGGTCTTCGGCCGCCGCTTCGGGCGCCATCTGCGTCTTCGTTGGGCGGGTTCGCGTATAAACTACCGACGGCCTCGGCGTTCGACAGTCGTCGCGCATGGCCTCTTCGTCGCCGATCCTCGCTCCGTCCGGCGGCGGCCGGACGCGCATCCCCGTGGATCGCACGGGGCGCGATGGAACCGCTGCGGTTCTCGGCCGTAACGCTTCGCAGCCTCCCACGGACCTTCGATGAGACCCGCCGCCGCCCGAGCCACCCTCCGCCCGCACGGCCCCGGCCATGGGTCCGCGGCCGGCGGCATTCAGGGCGCATTCAGTGCCTCGGGCCGACAGTCCCTCCCCATGCGCTACCCCCTCGCCCTCGCAGCGATCTGCCTGACCGCCGCGGCCCTTGCGGCGGGCGGCCTCGGCATATCGGCGGAGGAGACCCGCGAGGCGGCCCCGGCCGTCGCCGCGCCCGGCCCGCCGCAGCTGCGGGTCGAGGAGTGCCTGTCGCCCGCCGACATGCGCGAGGAGGTGTCCGAGCGCCGGGTGATCGCGCCGGTGACGGCGATCAAGGCCGCGCGCACGGTGATCCCGCGGGCCGAGATCCAGCGGGCGAGCCTGTGCCGCCACGCCGACGGCCTCGTCTACATGCTGACCGCCTTGCGTCGGGACGGCCACTTCGTGCACGTGATGGTCGACGCCAAGACCGGCCAGGTGGCGGGCCAGTACTGACGGCCGGGAAGGCCGTCGCTCGAGGGAGGGTGATCCGTGCGTCTGCTCGTGGTCGAGGATGACCGGGACATCAACCGGCAGGTGGTCAGCGCGCTGGAGGAGGCGGGCTACGTCGCCGACAAGGCCTTCGACGGCGAGGAGGGCGGCTACCTCGGCGAGAGCGAGCCCTACGACGCGATCATCCTCGACATGGGGCTGCCCAAGGCCGACGGCGTCAGCGTCCTGCAGAAGTGGCGCCGCGCCGGGATCAAGACCCCCGTCATCATCCTCACCGCGCGCGACCGCTGGTCCGACAAGGTCGACGGGTTCGATGCCGGCGCCGACGACTACGTCACCAAGCCGTTCCACATGGAGGAGCTGATGGCGCGCGTCCGCGCGCTGCTCCGCCGCGCCGCCGGCCACGCCACCAGCCAGATCGCCTGCGGCCCCGTCACCCTCGACACCCGCTCGGGGCGGGTGTTCGTCGACGGCAACCCGATCAAGCTGACGAGCCACGAATACCGGCTGCTCTCCTACCTGATGCACCACACCGGCCGCGTCGTCTCCCGCGCCGAGCTGACCGAGCATCTCTACGACCAGGATTTCGACCGCGATTCGAACACCATCGAGGTGTTCGTCGGCCGCCTGCGGAAGAAGCTCGCGGTGGACCTGATCCAGACGGTGCGCGGGCTGGGCTACCTGGTCGACCCGAGCCAGCCGCCGGCACGGGTGTGACGGAGCGGGCTACGACCGAGCGCGACCGTCATGTCGGCTCGAGGGGAAGCCTTCCCGCCGAGCCGGATCACGGTATCCCACCCGGCGGTCGATCCCGCCGCCCGTGCCGCAGCATGCGCCACCCATGAACGCCGTCCTCAGCCTGTTCTCGCTCCGCCGTCGCTCGATCGCCGTGCGGCTCGCCGTCTCGGCGCTGCTCGCCAGCTCCGCGATCCTGCTGATCGCCGCCTGGATCCTGACGACGCTGTATCGCGAGACCACCGAGCGGGCCTTCGACAGCCGGCTGCTGGTCTTCGCCAACAACCTCGCCACCGACCTCGTCACCCCGAGCGACACCGAGAGCCGGGCCTTCACGCTCGGCGACCCGCGCTTCGACCTGCCGCTGTCGGGCTGGTACTGGCAGGTCGGCAAGCCCGACGCCCGGCCGCGGGACCTGCGCACCTCGCGCTCCCTGGTCGGCGTGCCCCTGAAGCCCGCCACCGATCCCGACGGCAAGGCGGGGGTCGGGCAGATCCGCCAGGGCTACGGGCGGGCGCAGGACGACCGGCTGCTCCGCATCATCGAGCGCGACGTCGACCTCGGCGAGGACGGGCGCTACACCGTGCGCGTCGCCGGCCCCGCCGACGAGATCGTCAACGACGTCGAGCGCTTCCGCAATTCCCTGTTCATGACCTTCGGCCTGCTCGGCCTGTCGCTCGCGCTGACGACCCTGCTGCAGATCCGCTTCGGCCTGGCGCCGCTGAAGAAGATGCGCGCGGCCTTGGGCGCGATCCGGCGCGGCGAGGCCGACCGGATCACCGGCACCTATCCGCGCGACATCGCCCCGCTCACCGGCGAGGTGAACCTCCTGATCGAGACCAACCGCGAGATCCTGGAGCGCGCCCGCACCCAGGTCGGCAACCTCGCCCACGCGCTCAAGACGCCGCTCTCGATCATCGTCAACGAGGTCGGCGCCTCCGACGCCCCGGCCGACCTCGCCGAGAAGATCCGCGAGCAGGCGGCGGTGATGCGCGACCAGGTGAACTACCACCTCGACCGGGCGCGCGCCGCCGCGCTCGCGGGCACGCTCGGGACCTCGACCGACGTCGAGCCGGCGCTCGCCGGCCTGGTGCGGACCTTCGGGAAGATCTATCGCGACAAGGACATCGCCTACGAGGTCCATGTGCCGCCGGGCCTGCGCTTCCGCGGCGAGCGCCAGGATTTCGAGGAGATGGTCGGCAACCTCGTCGACAACGCCTCGAAATGGGCGGCCGGCCGCGTCGCGATCCGGGCCGAGGCGGTGGATGCCCACGATTATCCCCACCTTCTCGTGGCGATCGAGGACGACGGCCCCGGCCTGCCGGAGGAGGCGCGCTCGGCGGTGCTCGGGCGCGGGCGGCGGATGGACGAATCGAAGCCCGGCTCCGGCCTCGGCCTCTCGATCGTCGCCGACCTCGCCACGCTCTATCGCGGCCGCTTCCGCCTCGAGCAGGCGGCGCTCGGCGGCCTGCGCGCCGTGCTCGAGGTGCCGGGCGACGTGCCCAAGGGTGCCGCCGGGCATTGAGCCCTGCGGCCGTGGCGGCGGCCACCCCCGCCCCGTCGCTCTCGTCCCGTCGCCCTTGCCCTGTTTGCTCTCGTCCCGTCCGCCCTTGTCATCGCGAAAAACTTGCGTGACACCGTGACGCCGAGGGCGGGCATCGTGCCGCTCGTGCCCGCTCTCTACCATCAGCGGCACGGCCATTCGGCTCCAGCGGGGGCCGTCTTATCAATCGAAGGGATGGAGCGGCCGCGGCCTCGCCTTGCGCGAACCGGGACCGCTTCGAAGGTGCGATGACGGCGATCTGGTTCATTCTGGCGGGCATGACCGCCGCGGCCGTCCTGGCCCTGCTCTGGCCGATGTCGCGCCGCGTCGCCATCGTCCCCGATGCGGCCGGCACCGTCACCGAGACGGCGTTCTACGAGGACCAGCTCGCCGAGATCGAGCGCGACCTCGATCGTGGGCTGATCGCCCCGGCGGAGGCGGAATCCGCCCGCACCGAGGCCGCCCGCCGGCTCCTGCGCGCGAGCCGCGCGCCGGGCCCCGGAGAGGCGAGCGTGGCCGAGCCGCGCCTGCGCCAGCGCCGCGCGGCCTCGGCCTTCGCGCTCTCGACGATCCCCCTGGTCGCCCTGCTCGCCTACGGCCTCTACGGCTCGCCCGACCTGCCGGCCCAGACGCCGGCCGACCGCCAGGCGGTGCAGTCGGGCGCGCAGGACCTGATGAAGGCCGTCGGCCAGATCGAGGCGCGGCTGGCCGCCGACCCGAACGACGCGCGGGGCTGGGCCGTGCTGGCGCCGGTCTACATGCGGCTCGGGCGGTTCGAGGATGCCGCGCGGGCCTACGCGGCGATCGTCCGGATCAAGGGCGAGACCGCCGAATCCCTGTCCGACTGGGGCGAGGCGATGGTGGCGGCCGGCAACGGCATCGTGCCCGAGGAGGCCAAGGCCGCCCTCACCCGCGCCCTCGCCCTCGACCCGAAGGCGCCCAAGCCCCGCTTCTACCTCGCCCGTGCCGCCGAGCAGAACGGCGACACGGCCGAAGCGATCCGCCAGCTCACCGCCCTGAACGACACGAGCCCGGCCGACGCGCCCTGGCTCGGGCTGGTGCGCGAGAACCTGGCGCGGCTCAAGGGCGAGCCCGCACCGCAATTGTCCGAGACGCCGTCGAAATCCGCCCCCGGGCTGCCGCCCGAGCAGCGCGCCGCGATCCAGGGCATGGTCGACGGCCTCGACGAGCGGCTCGCAGCCAAGGGCGGCAGCGCCGACGAGTGGCTGCGGCTCGCCCGCTCCCGCGGCGTGCTCGGCGAGCCCGAGCGGGCGCAGGCGGTGCTGGAACGCGCCCGCGTCGCGCTGAAGTCCGATCCCGCGGCGCTCGCGAGCCTGGAAGCGGGTGCGCGCGACCTCGGCCTGTCCGGCAGGCCGGCCGACGGCATGGCGCGCGATGGGCGCAGCGCCGCGCCTCCGGCCGCCCTGAACGCCACGACACCCGAATCCCGCGCCGAGACCGAATCGGCGGCCGCCGCGGTGTCGGCGATGCCGCCGGCCGAGCGCGACGCCGCGATCCGCGGCATGGTCGCCGGCCTCGATCGCCGGCTAGCGGCCAAGGGCGGCAGCGTCGACGAGTGGCAGCGCCTGGTGCGCTCCTACAGCGCCCTCGGCGATCCCGAGCAGGCCGGCAAGGTCCTGAGCCGCGCGCGGATGGCGCTCGCCGCCGACCCGGGCGCGGCCGAGAAGCTCGACACCCTGGCCAAGGAGCTCGGCCTTCCGGTCCGCCCCTGACGATCTGTCCCGGCACGGGCGACTTGACCCGGGACGCGTCGCGTCCGACATCCGAGGGACAAGAATGAGGACGGTCCCGCACCGGGCCGACCTCCGTGAGGTCGGCACCGGGGCCGGACCAACCCGCCGGGGACGGACCCACTCGTGACGCGCAAGAGCCGCCGCCTGATCCTGATCGCCGCCTGCGGCGCCGTCCTGGCGCTCGCCGTCGGGCTCATCCTGTCGGCGATGAGCGGCTCGATCGTGTTCTTCCGCTCCCCCAGCGAGGTGGCGGCACAGGGCGTCGGGCCGGGCACGCGCTTCCGCCTCGGCGGCCTGGTCAAGGACGGCTCGCTCCAGCGCGGGCCGAACCAGACGGTGGACTTCGCCGTGACCGACACCAACGCCACCGTCCAGGTCCAGTATACCGGCCTTCTGCCCGACCTGTTCCGCGAGGGGCAGGGCGTGGTCGCCGAGGGGACGCTCGAGCCGGGCGGCATCTTCCGCGCCGACACCGTGCTGGCCAAGCACGACGAATCCTACATGCCGCGCGAGGTCGCCGACGCGCTCAAGGCGCAGGGGCGCTGGCAGGAGGGCGGCAAGGACGGCAAGGGCTCCGTGAGAATGGACCCGCCGAAGGCCGCCGACGCCGCGCCCCCGAACCTCGGACCGCGCACCGAGCGCTGAAACCGATGTCCGAACGCCGAAAACCGATGTCATTGACTCGAGGAACCGCCGCTTGATCGTCGAGGTCGGACATTTCGCGTTGGCGCTCGCGCTGGCGCTCTCCCTGGTCCAGTCGGTGATGCCGATCTGGGCCGCCCGCTCGGGCGACGCCGCCCTGCGGCAGGTGGCGACGCCGGCCGCGCTCGGCGCCTTCGCCTGCGTGCTGTTCGCGTTCGCCGCGCTGACCTACGCCCACGCCACGTCCGACTTCTCGGTCCAGAACGTGGTCGAGAACTCGCACACGACGAAGCCGTTCATCTACAAGCTCTCCGGCGTCTGGGGGAACCACGAGGGCTCGATGCTCCTCTGGATCCTGATCCTCACCCTGTTCGGCGCGATGGTGTCGGTGGCGCGGGACTCGGTGCCGCCGGTGCTGCGGGCCAACACCCTGGCGGTGCAGGGTTTCATCACCTTCGTCTTCGTGCTGTTCGTGATCACCACCTCGAACCCGTTCACGCGGGCGGTGCCGGCGCCGGTGGAGGGCAACGACCTCAACCCGCTGCTGCAGGATTTCGGCCTCGCGGTGCATCCGCCGCTGCTCTACGTCGGCTATGTCGGCTTCTCGATCACCTTCGCCTTCGCCATCGCCGCGCTGATCGACGGGCGCATCGACGCCGTCTGGGCCCGCGCCGTGCGCCCGTGGACGCTGACCGCCTGGAGCTTCCTGACGCTCGGCATCGCGATGGGCAGCTACTGGGCCTATTACGAGCTCGGCTGGGGCGGCTGGTGGTTCTGGGACCCGGTCGAGAACGCCTCGCTGATGCCGTGGATCGCCGGCACGGCGCTCCTGCACTCGACCGTGGTGATGGAGAAGCGCGACGCGCTGAAGGTCTGGACGGTCCTGCTCGCGATCCTCACCTTCTCGCTCTCGCTGCTCGGCACCTTCATCGTGCGCTCGGGCGTGCTCACCTCGGTGCATTCCTTCGCCACCGACCCGACCCGCGGCATCTTCATCCTCGCGATCCTGATCCTGTTCATCGGCGGCTCGCTGACGCTGTTCGCGTGGCGCGCCCCGATGCTGCGGCAGGGCGGCCTGTTCGCGCCGATCTCGCGCGAGGGCGCGCTGGTGATGAACAACCTGTTCCTGGTGGCCGCCTGCGCCACCGTGCTGGTCGGCACGCTCTACCCGCTGCTGCTCGAGATGCTGACGGCGGAGAAGATCTCGGTCGGGCCGCCGTTCTTCAACTACACCTTCGTGCCGCTGGCGATCCCGCTGCTGCTGATCGTGCCGTTCGGGCAGACGCTGGCCTGGAAGCGCGGCGACGCGCTCGCCGCCTCGCAGCGCCTGTTCGCCGCGCTGGGCCTCGCCCTGGCGATCGGCCTCGGCACCCTGGCCTGGACCTGGGGCGGCCCGGCGATGGCACCCGTCGGCGTGGGACTGGGCGCCTACCTCATCGTCGGCTCCGTCCTGGAGATCGTCTCGCGGGCCCGCGGATACGGCAGCAGCCGCACCCGCGCGGTCGGCGTGGTCTGGCGCCGGGCGCTCGGCCTGCCGCGCTCGGCCTGGGGCACGGCCATCGCCCATGCCGGCGTCGGCGTGGTGGTGCTCGGCATTGCGGCGCAGGGCTGGGCCACCGAGGGCCTCGCCACCCTGAAGCCCGGCCAGACGCTGGCCACCGGCCCCTACGTCGCGACGCTCGATCGCGTCGCGCCGCGCCCCGGCCCGAACTACGAGGAGGTCGCGGCCTTCCTCACCATCCGCAACAAGGCCGGCGACGAGATCGGCCGGGTCGACACCGGCAAGCGCTTCTACCCGAGCCGCAAGATGACGGTGACGGAATCGGGCCTGCTCACCCGCGGCGTGAGCCAGGTCTATGCCAGCCTGGGCGAGATCGCGCCCGACGGCAGCATCGGCCTGAGGCTGTACTACAAGCCGCTGGTGCTGCTGATCTGGCTCGGCGCTGTGGTGATGGCCCTCGGCGGCGGCCTGTCGCTGACCGACCGGCGCATGCGCGTCGGGGCGCCCGCCCGCGCCAAGCTCAAGCCGGTTCCCCCGCACGCGGTCCCGGCCGAATGAGCCCCGCGCGCGCGCTCCGCCGCGTCCTGCTCGCCGGCCTCGTGCTCGGGGGGGCGACCGCGGCCCAAGCCGTGCAGCCGGACGAGGTGCTGAAGGACCCCGCCCTCGAGCATCGCGCGCGGGACATCTCGTCGGGCCTGCGCTGCCTGGTTTGCCAGAACCAGTCGATCGACGATTCGGATGCGCCGCTGGCCAAGGATCTGCGGCTGATCGTGCGCGAGCGGCTCAAGGCCGGCGACACCAACCAGGGCGTCGAGAATTACGTGGTGAACCGCTACGGCGAGTTCGTGCTGCTGCGCCCGGTCCTGGCCCTGCATACCGTCCTGCTGTGGCTGACGCCGCTGCTCGCGGTGCTGCTCGGCGGCTTCGGCATCTGGCGCCTGTCGCGCCGGAAGGCGCCGGCGCCGGAGCGCGGCCTGTCCGCCGCCGAGGAGGCCGACGTCGCGGCGCTGCTCCGCCGGGAGTGATCCGCGCGCCGTGGCGTTTCCCGGACGTCCGGCGCATGATGCGCGCCGGCGGATTCGAGACGACGCGTCCGAAACGGCACGAGTCTTGGATCCGCCTTTCGCGAGAAGAACCCGCGAAGGGGAACGCGCATGGCCACGGCGACTCTCACCATCTCGAGCCGGAACTACTCGTCGTGGTCGCTTCGCGGCTGGCTGATCTGCAAGATGGCCGGTCTCGACTTCGAGACCGAGGTGCTGCCCGGCGGCGACGAGACCTCCCGCGCCGAGCTCCTCCACCTGTCGCCCTCGTTCCTCGTGCCCCGCCTGCACCACGAGGGCATCGTGGTGTGGGACACGCTGGCGATCGCGCAATACCTCAACGAGACCTTCCCCGAAGCCGGCTTCCTGCCGAAGGACGCCGCCGCGCGGGCGCATTGCCGCTCGATCAGCGGCGAGATGCATGGCGGGTTCATCAACCTGCGCTCGGCCCTGCCGATGAACCTGAAGGCCTTCCACCCGCGCTTCCGGGTGTTCAACGGCGCCAGGGGCGACATCGAGCGCATCGTCACGATCTTCGACGATTGCCTCGCCCGCTACGAGGGCCCGTTCCTGTTCGGCGAGCGCCCGACGCTGGCCGACGCGATGTACGCCCCGGTCTGCACCCGCTTCCGCACCTACGACGTGACCCTGCCGCCGCGCGCCACCGCCTACCGCGACGCGATCCTGCACTGGCCGCTGATGGTCGAGTGGGCGGAGGCCGCCGCCGAGGAGCCGGAGGAGATCGAAGAGCTCGACATGGAGTTCTGAGGACGGGCTTCTTCCCTCCCCCGCAGAGGGGGGAGGGGAGGTCGCGCGCGAACCTGCCGAAGTGCCTACCCCTTCGGCCAGGCCCGGATGTCGACGAAGCGGCCGGCCACCGCCGCCGCCGCGGCCATGGCCGGGGAGACGAGGTGGGTGCGGCCGCGATGGCCCTGGCGGCCCTCGAAGTTGCGGTTCGAGGTCGAGGCGCAGCGCTCGTTCGGGCTGAGGCGGTCGGCGTTCATGCCGAGGCACATCGAGCAGCCCGGCTCGCGCCAGTCGAAGCCGGCGGCCTTCAGCACCGCGTCGATCCCCTCGGCCTCGGCCTGCGCCTTCACCAGCCCGGAGCCCGGCACCACCATCGCCGAGACGCCGGCGTGGACCTTCTGGCCCGCGACCATCTTGGCGACGATGCGCAGGTCCTCGATCCGGCCGTTGGTGCAGGAGCCGATGAACACCCGGTCGAGGGTGATGTCGGTGATCTTGGTGCCCGGCGTCAGCCCCATGTAGGACAGCGCCTTCTCCTTCGAGGCGCGCTTGTTCTCGTCGAGGATCGTCGCCGGATCGGGCACCGAGCCCAGCACCGAGATCACGTCCTCGGGGCTCGTGCCCCAACTCACGATCGGCGGCAGGCTCGCGGCGTCGAGCCGGACCTCGCGATCGAAATGCGCGCCCTCGTCGCTGACGAGGCTCTCCCAATAGGCGCGGGCCCGTGCGAAGGCCTCGCCCTTCGGCGCCATCGGCCGGCCCTCGCAATAGGCGTAGGTCGTGGCGTCGGGCGCGACGAGGCCGGCGCGCGCGCCGCCCTCGATCGACATGTTGCAGATCGTCATCCGGCCTTCCATCGACAGCGCGCGGATCGCCTCGCCCGCATATTCGATGACGTGGCCGGTGCCGCCGGCGGTGCCGATCTCGCCGATGATCGCGAGCACGATGTCCTTGGCGCTCACGCCGGCCGGCAGCGCGCCGTCGACGGTGACGCGCATGTTCTTGGCTTTCTTCTGCAGCAGCGTCTGCGTGGCGAGCACGTGCTCGACCTCCGAGGTGCCGATGCCGTGGGCCAGCGCCCCGAACGCGCCGTGCGTCGAGGTGTGGCTGTCGCCGCAGACGATGGTCTGGCCGGGCAGGGTGAAGCCCTGCTCGGGGCCGATGATGTGGACGATGCCCTGGCGGCGATCGAGCGCGTCGTAGAACTCGATGCCGAAATCCTGGACGTTCTGCGCCAGCGCCTCGAGCTGGATCCGGCTCTCCGGGTCCTCGATGCCCTTGGAGCGGTCCGAGGTCTGGACGTTGTGGTCGACCACCGCCAGCGTCTTCTCCGGGGCGCGCACCGTGCGGCCGGCCACGCGCAGGCCCTCGAAGGCCTGCGGGCTCGTGACCTCGTGGACGAGGTGCCGGTCGATGTAGAGCAGCGTCGAGCCGTCGGCCTCGACGTCGACGACGTGGTCGTCCCAGATCTTGTCGTAGAGGGTGCGCGGGCTCGTCATGGCTCTGGTCGCTTCGCGGCGTGTCTGTGGCCGGCCTCTAGCCGGCGCGGAGGTCTTTAGTAAGGTTCGAAACGCGATTTCGGAAGTGCTCGCCGGCCGGCCGCCGCAAATGGCTGACCGGCATCGGCTGCAGGGGTGGCGGCCGGCCGCCTCCGGTCACGGCCGCCAGAACGGCTTGTCGGCCTCCGCGCGGACGGCACGGCGGTCGAGGCCGGCGTCGCGAAGCTGGTCGTCCCGCAGGCCGGCGAGTTCGCGGCGCGCCCGGTGGCGCCGGATCCAGGTCCGCACCACGGACGGATCGAGACCGAAGATCCGCCAGCGGTCGGAGGCAGGTGGCGACTGGGGTAGGGACGTGACGGCGGGCATGATCAGCGGTCCGAAGCGGGGAGGGGAAAGCGATCCGGCCGGGATTGCCCGGGCAGGATTGAACCGATACGAACCTCGGTTCAATGTGTTTATTGGCCTCGGATCAATTTGGCGTATGACCGATTATCGGAGCGTCGCCGACGCGGTCGCGGCTGAGATCGCCAGCGGGCAGATCAAGCCGGGCCATCGCCTGCCGCCGCAGCGCGCCTTCGCCTACGAGCGCGGCATCGCGGTCTCGACGGCGAGCCGCGTCTACGCCGAGCTGGCCCGGCGTGGCCTCACCCTCGGCGAGGTCGGGCGCGGCACCTACGTCCGCTCGGACCTGAGCGCTCCGGTCCGGATGCAGCCGGAGCCGGCCCCGGGCGCGGTCGACCTCCAGCGTACCCATTCCAACCTGCCGGAACAGGACGTCGTGCTGACCGAGGGGCTGGCCGCCCTCTCGCGGGCCGGCGCCACGGGCGCGGCCCTGAACCAGTACGGACCGGCGGGCACGCCCCGGGCGCGGGCCGTCGCCGCCCGCTTCCTCGCACGCGGCGATTTCGCCCCCGATCCCGACGGCGTCCTGTTCACCGGGAACGGGCGGCAGGGCTTGGCCGCGGTCCTGGCGGCGCTGGCGCGGCCCGGGGACCGCATCGGCTGCGAGCCGCTGACCTATCCGGTGGTGAAGGGCATCGCCGCCCGCCTCGGGATCGCCCTCGTCCCGCTCGCCCTCGACGCGGAGGGCATCCGGCCCGACGCGATCCTGCAGGCGCATCGTGCCGCCCCCTTGAGCGGCCTCTACCTCCAGCCGACCCTGCAGAACCCCCTGGGCCTCACCATGGGGCCGCATCGCCGGTCCGAGATCGCGGCGGTGCTGGCCCAGACAGGCCTCGTCGCGATCGAGGACGCGGTCTACAGCTTCCTGTCGGATGCGGTGCCGCTGGCGGCCCGGGCGCCGGGCCGGACGATCGTGATCGACAGCCTGTCGAAGCGCGTCATGCCGGGGCTGACGGTCGGCCTGATTGCGTCGCCGCCCGATTGGACCGACCGCCTCTCGGCCTCCGTCCGCCAGGGCGGATGGGCCGCGACCGGGTTTCCGCTCGCCGCCGGAACGCACTGGATGGGCGACGGCTCCGCCGCGCGGCTCGCCGTGGTCAAGCGCGCGGATGCGGTCGCGCGGCAGAACCTGGCCCGCGACTGCCTGGGCGACCTGTCGATCGGCGGCGACCCCTGCGCCTATCATCTCTGGCTCGACCTGCCCGAGACCTGGCGCGCCGAGGCCTACGCGGCGGCGGCCCTGCGGCAGGGCATCGCCATCACGCCGGCCTCGGCCTTCGCCATCGTCCCGGGGCATGCCCCGAACGCCGTGAGGCTCGCGCTCGCCGCGCCGCCGCGCGACGACCTGCGCCGAGCCCTCACGGCGCTGCGCCGCCTGGTCGATGCGCGCGACGACCAGATGATCGACGAGATCGGATAGCCTGGACCCGGCGCCGCGCGGCCCGTACGGCCTTGTCGCCACCGCATGGGGCGCCCATCATCGCGCCGGAACCACGCCCCGACGGCGCCAGGAGCCGACCTTTGAGCCTTCGACCCGAACTCCTGATGCTGAAGCCGATGCTCGCGAGCGTCGGCGAGGCGTTGACGCCCGCCTTCGACCTGCATCGGCTCGACGCCGCGACCGACCGCGACGCGTTCCTCGCCGAGGTCGGCCCGCGCATCCGCGGCCTCGCGGTCAACGCCCAGGCCGTGGTCGACGGGCCGCTGCTGGACCGGCTGCCCAACCTGGAGATCGTCGCCAATTTCGGGGTCGGCTACGACACCATCGATGCGGCCGAGGCCGGGCGGCGCGGCGTCGTCGTCACCAACACGCCGGACGTGCTCACCGACGAGGTCGCGGACCTGGCGATCGGCCTGCTGCTCGCCACGGTGCGGCAGATCCCGCAGGCGGACCGGTATCTGCGCGCCGGGCGCTGGCCGGAGAAGCCGTTCCCGCTCACGGCGTCGCTGCGCGGGCGCCGGGTCGGCATCCTCGGGCTCGGGCGGATCGGGCGGGCGATCGCGAGGCGGCTCGAAGGCTTCGGCGTCGCGGTCGCCTATCACGGGCGGCGCCCGCAAGGCGACGTGCCCTACGCCTATCATCCGACCCTGGTCGGGCTGGCGCAGGCCGTCCACGTGCTGATGGTGGTGGCGCCGGGCGGCGCCGGCACGGACGGCCTGGTCGATGCCGCGGTGCTCGCCGCCCTCGGGCCGGAGGGCATCCTGATCAACGTCGCCCGCGGCAGCGTGGTGGACGAGGCGGCGCTGGTCGCGGCGCTGGAGGCCGGCACGATCCACGCGGCCGGCCTCGACGTCTTCGCCGCCGAGCCGCACGTGCCGGAGCGGCTCGTCGCCCTCGACCGGGTGGTGCTGCTGCCGCATGTCGGATCGGGCACGCACGAGACCCGCGCCGCCATGGGGCAACTCGTCGTCGACAATCTGATCTCGTGGTTCGAGGGCCGCGGGCCGCTCACGCCGGTGGCGGAGACGCCCTGGCCGGCGGCGGGCGCCCGGGCATGAATCCGGCCCGGAACACCGTCTGCCTGCGGCTGGCCGCCGGGGCCTGGCTCGCGCTGGTCGGCGCGGCCGCCGGGCAGGATGCTCCCGCCCCGTCCGCTCCTCCGGCCGTGCCTGCATCCGAGCCTCCGGCCGCGCCCGCACCCTTCGCGATCACCCTGCCCGAGGGGCGCGGCGGCGTGCCCGGCACCTGGGACCTCTCGCGCGACGGCACCAACCGGCGCTGCGTGATGACGCTGGCCTCCGAATCCGGCGAGGCCGGGCAGAAGGTGTACTTCCCGGCCGGGTGCCGGCGGTCGGTGCCGGTGGTGGGCGCGGTCGCCGGCTGGCTCTTCGCCGACGGCGTCGTCCGCCTCGTCGACCGCAACGTCCGCCCGGTGCTGGCCTTCGCCAAGCGGCCCGACCAGCGCAGCTACGTCGCCACCGCCGAGGCGGGCGAGAGCTACAGCCTGGTGCCCCTCGAGATCGCGGCGATGCGCGCGTCGAGCCCCCTCGACCCGACGGCAATCGCCGCGGCGCCGCCCGAGGCCGCGCCCGATCCGGTGCCGGCGCAAGCTCCGCGGTCGGCCCCGGGGCCCGGGGCGCCGGCGGGGATCTACGCGCTCGACCGCCTGCTCAACCGCGACGTCTGCCGCCTCGATCTCGGCGACGGGCCGGGTGCGCCGGTGCGCCTCCTCCCGGGCTGCCGCGACAGCGGGATCGAAGTGTTCGATCCGGCGACGTGGCGCACGAGCGAAGGCCGCATGACCCTGGTGGCCAAGCGCGGGCACGTGGTGAACCTCGTGCCCGCCGGCGACGGAACCTGGCGGCGCGACCCGGAGACCGGCGTCGCCTTCGTGCTCCGCCGGGTCGCGCCCTGAGGCTGGCCGCCGCGGGGCTCGTCCGCTGCTCGCGACGGGCCCTTACTTGGCAGCGTCCGCCTTGCCGGCATCGTCCTTCGGCTTCTCCTTGCCGAGGTAGATGTATTCCGGCGCCGCGCGGAGCTGGTCCTTGTCGGTGTTGATCATCGCCCGCAGCGCCTTGCCGTCGACGCGCTGCAGATGCATCGCGCTCGGGTCGACCGCGACGTACTTGGTGCCGATCCCGAGGAAGCCGCCGACGCCGACGACCCAGGCCTTCACCTTGCCGTCGAAGCCGATCACCACGTCGGCGATCTCGCCGATGGTCTCGTTGGCGCCGTTGATGATGGTCTGGCCGACGAGCTTCGAGCTGACCATGTCGTCGGGCGACTGCGCGACGAAGGTCGGCCGCAGGTTGTCGGTGAAGGTCGCGGGCTGCCCCGGCACCGCCTCGACCGGCTTCATCGGCGCCGCCGACGCGTCGGGCTTCACCGGATCGGGCTTCACCGGATCGGGCTTGACGACGTCGGGCTTGACGACGTCGGGCTTGGGCGCATCCGGCGAGGCCGTCGCCGGCTTCTCGGGCGGCACGGCCTGGGTGCCCGGCGCGGCCGTGGTCGGGGACGACGTCTGCGCGAGCGCGAGGCTCGGTCCCAGGGCGGTCGTGCCCAGGGTGAGGAGGACCGTTCCGGCAATCAGGCTGCGCATCGCGTCTCGTCTTTCCATCGTCGCCCCGAGCCCGATCCGGCCCGGGGTCTACAGTGAAGCTCCCCCGCAAAAGGCCCGCCGCATCAGAAGGTTCCACCGTGCCCGCGTGGTGCGCCGGCTCCGGAAAACGCGCGGGGCCCGCCCTGGACCTCGCGGCCGCGTGCGCCATCTGGTCGTGGGCCGAGCCCGCGACCGCTCCGGAGGCCGTACCCGCCCATGACCCTGCTCCGCCGCGAAGCCCTCACCCTCCTCGGTGCGGCCATGGGTGCCGCCGCCGGCAGCGCCCACGCCCTCGATGCCGGGACGCGCGCCACCACCTTCGCCTTCGACGGGCCGGAGGGCGGGGCGATGCCGCTCTCGGCCTATGCCGGGCGGCCGATCCTGGTGGTCAATACCGCCACCGCCTGCGGCTATGCCGGGCAGCTTACCGGGCTTCAGACGCTGTGGACGCGCTTCCAGGAACGCGGGCTGACGGTGATCGGCGTGCCCTCGCCCGATTTCGGCAACCAGGAGCCCCTCGACGGCGCCGCCATCGCCGAGGCCGCCCGCAAGAACCACGGCGTCACCTTCCCGCTCACCGCCAAGACGCGGGTGAAGATGCCGGGCGCCCACCCGTTCTACCAATGGGCGGCGCTGGAGAAGCCCGGCGAGACGCCGCGCTGGAACTTCCACAAGTACCTCGTGGCCCGCGACGGAACGCTGGCCGCCGCCTTCGCGACCCAGGTCGAGCCGACCGACCCGCGGGTGATCAGCGCGATCGCCGCGGCGCTCGACAAGGCTTGAGCGTCACGGCCTGAGGCTCACGCCGCCGGCGCCTTCTCCCGGTCGGCCCCGCGCGACACCTTCAGCAGCGCGTCGAGCTCGCGTCCTGCCGCCTCGATGCGCGCGGCCACGGTCGCGTCGGCGACGACGCCGTCCGCGATCTCGTCGCCGCCGGCATAGACCGAGGTCGGCGCGATGTGCGCGGAGAAGAACCCGAACAGCGGCCGGAGCGAGTGCTCGACCACCAGCGCATGGCGCAGGCCGCCCCCCGTGGCGGCGAGCGCCACCGGCATGCCGACGAGGGCCTCGGCGTCGACGAAATCGAACACGTGCTTGAACAGGCCGGAATAGGCGCCCTTGTAGACCGGCGTCCCGACGATCAGCGCGTCGGCCCCCTCGATCGCCGCGACCAGCGCCTCGGCCGCCGGCGGGAGGCCGTCGCGCGTGAGCGCGCCGAGGCCCGGCCCGGCATCGATCAGGTCGATCACGCTCAGGTCGATGCGGCGACGGCGGCCGAGCTGCGCGCCGATCGCCTCGACGAGCGTGCGGGTGCGCGAGGGCCGGTTGATGCTCGCCGAGAACGCGACGACACGGGGCAGGGGCACGGATGGAACCTCGGGACTCGCCGGAGCGCCCCGGCCCGTGGAGGCCGGCGGCGCGATCGGTCCGTTGTGACCGGTCCGGCGACGCTTGGGAACCACCGCGGGCCGCGACTCCGGCACCGTGTCAGGGCCTGTCCGTCCGCTCCCTGGGGGCCCCGACGGAAGACCCGAGGTCATGGCGTCGGTCCTTCGAGCGCGGGGGACGATCCGGCGGAGCGCCGGATCGAAGGCTGAGGACGGCGCCCACGAGACCGGGACCGGTCGGCCCGCGCTTCGGGCCGAAGCCGCGCAGCCGCCGGAACCGGACCGCGCAGGCGGGCGAGCCGGTGCGCAGGGCGACGACCGCCTCGATGCGGTCGACATCCGATAAGGATCGCGACGTCGACCAGCGCCGGCCGCCACAGCCGCGGCGCGACCGCCCACGCGATGCCGAGCGTGCCCGCTCGGGCGGAGAACGGCTCCGGTCCGCCCGCCGCACGCTCCTCGACCCGTGCCATCGGGGCGGTTCGTAGCGGGACGCCGAAGGCGACGTGCTTCGCGATCGTCGTCACCGCGAGCGCCGCCGGCGTCGAGACCGGAACCAGCGGCATCGTTCCCCCGAGCGTAGCCCCAGGCCGGAAGCGTTGCACGCGCCGGTTGGCATCTCCTGAACCGGCGCGGGCGCGCGGGCGGCGTTCCGTTCCGCAAATGCGAAAGCTTGACAGGCGGGGCGAAGTCCTCGCGATGGTGCCTCCCCGAAGCGTCGGAGACCGGTCCGCCCATGAACTCGCTCGTCCCGCGCCTGAACGGCTACGCGCCCTACGCCCTGTCGCTGCTGCGCGCGGTGACCGGCCTCGTGTTCCTGCAGCACGGCACGCAGAAGTTGCTCGGGCTTCCGCCGCGGACGATGCCGGCGCCCGAGCTGCTCTCGCTCGCCGGTGCCGCGGGCCTGCTCGAGCTGGTCGGCGGCACGCTGATCGTCCTCGGGCTGTTCACCCGGCCGGTCGCGGTCCTGCTGTCGGGCCAGATGGCGGTGGGCTACTTCCTCGTCCACGCGCCGAAATCGCCGTTTCCGGCGGTGAACGGGGGCGATGCCGCGATCCTGTTCTGCTTCGTGTTCCTTTACCTCGTCTTCGCGGGCGCCGGCCCCTTGAGCGTGGACGCCGCCCGCGCCGGCCGCCGCTACTGAGCGAGGCCGTCGACCGGGTCGGCATCGATCCGCACCCGCAGGATCGCGTAGGGCGGCTCCTGCAGGTCGCGGCCGTGGTTGTACTCGGGCCGGCGGTTCACCTGGGCGGCCGAGATGTAGAGCCAGCGGTCGGCGGTGATCCAGAACGTGTCCGCCCAGATCAGCCGCGGATCGGAGGCGATCACGGTGATCGTCCCGTCGGGGTCGCGCCGCCCAACGGCGTTCTGCTCCTGCAGGCTGAGATAGACCCGGTCCTTGGAATCGGTGGTGAGGCCGCCGGTCATCCCCTTCTCGCCGAGGTCCTTCACGGTCGCGGCCACCTCGGCATCCGAAACCTTCGGGTCGAGCAGGCCCGCCGTCTCGACCGAATACAGCCGGCGCGCCATCAGCGGCGCGTAGTACAGGCGGCTGCCGTCGGGGCCGAGCGCGATGCCGTTGGCGCCGCCCTTCGGGTGCTGCGGCGGGCCGTCGCCCTTGGTCTGCATCACCGGGCGCTCCTCGACGAACTTCACCACCCCCTTCTGCGACTTGGTGCTGGCATGCTCAGCCAGCCGCCGCGCCACCTGGCCGGTGGAGAGGTCGACGGCGAGGATCGCCCCGTCCTCCCCCTGGCCCTGGTCGGTGATGTAGGCGCGCTGGCGCCCAGGCCTGATCTCGACGCGCAGGTCGTTCAGCGACGAGGTCGGCACGATGCCGGCCTCGAGCGGGATCATGCGGACGATGCGGTTCGTCGCCAGGTCCATCTGGACGAGCTTCGCCCCGCCCGGCACCGGCGCGCCCTTGCCCTCGGGCAGGCCGGAATCGAGCAGCCACAGGCTGTCGTCGGGGGCGAAGACGCCGTTCGGAACGTGGAAGAACGTCGCCTGCGGCCGGCCCGCGTCGGGGGTGTTGGTGGCCTGGTCGGGATAGGGCTTCACCGAGCCGTCGGGCAGCACCTCGCCGACGGTGACCGTCTCCTTGCCGGTGAAGCGCGGCATCATCACGAAGACGCGGCCCCCGTGCGAGATCGCCAGGCCCGTCGGCGTCGAGGGCGCGTGCGCGGCGAGCGCCAGCTCCATCCGCGGCGCGGTCCGGCTCGCCACCGCGGTGCCGCCCGGCGCGGGCGAGCCCGTCTCGGCCGCGGCCGCGGGCAGGGCGAGGGCGGCGAGGCCGCCGGCGAGGAGGTGGCGTCGGACGAGGGGCATGGAGCTTACCGTTTCAGCCGCGAGGCGCGACGCGCAGGTCGATGGCGAGGATGGCGTGGCCGGCGGCGACGAACAGCCGCCGCCCGTCCGATCCGCCGAAGGCGAGGTTCGCGGCCGGCGTCGGCGTGGCGATGCGGCCGAGCGGCGTGCCGTCGGGAGCGAAGATGCGGATGCCGTCGCCGCAGGCGGCGTAGACCCGCCCGGCGCCGTCAACCTTCAGGCCGTCGGGCACGCCGGCCTCGATCGGCGCGAAGGTCCGCGGCGGCCCGAGCCGGCCGTCCGCGCCGACGGAGAACGCCATCACGGCCCGGCCGGCCTCGGGGTTGAGCGACGCGCCGGATTCGCTGACGTAGAGGGTGCGCCCGTCGGGTGCGAAGGCGAGGCCGTTCGGCTGGTCGAGGGCGTCGGTCATCGCCTCGACCTTGGCCGCCGGCGTGCCCGGCGCGGTGACCCGGTAGACGCGGCGCGCACCCTGCTCGGGCTCGGCCAGGATGCCCTCCTCGGGCTGGGTGATGCCGAAGACCGGGTCGGTGAACCACACCGCCCCGTCGGCGGCGACCACCGCGTCGTTGGGGGAATTCAGCGTCCTCCCGGCGAACGCGTCCGCCAGCACGATCTTCGTCCCGTCCGGCTCGCGCCGCACCACCCGCCGGGTGCGGTGCTCGCAGGTAATCAGGCGCCCCTGCCCGTCGAGCGTGTTGCCGTTGCCGTTCTCGGAGGGGTCGAACAGGGTTTTCACCGACCGGTCGTCGGCGAGCACGCGGATGCGGTTGGTCTTGGTGTCGCTGAACACCAGCCCGCCGAGCCCGGGTGCCCAGCACGGCCCCTCGCACCAGCGCCCGTCGTCGAACAGCGTCCGGATCGGGGCGGCGGGATCGATCAGGGCGTCGAGCCGCGGATCGTCGACCCGCACCACCGCGCCCGCTGCCCGCACCGTCGAGGCCGCGAGCAGGCCGAGGCCGGCCGCGAGGACGACGCGTCTGTGAAGGTTCGGCATGGCATTCCAAGGACCCGAGCCCATCACCCGGGACCGGGTGAACGCCCAAGGCCCGCAAGCGATCCCGGATCCGATCCGCGCCCGCATCCGGGACCGACGCGTGCCGCGCGGACCTTCGGAATGCGTGGGGATCCTCGGGCTGGCGGTCGTGCGCATTCGGCATGGCCGACGGGCGAGAACCGCTGGCCTATCCGACTATCCTCCCATAAGCACCTCCGCGCGGGCGGGTGACGGAATGGATTCCTGTGGCGAATCGGTCCCACCCCGCTCGCCTCCGTGAAGGCCGCGAAGGCCGCGGACGGCCGCGGAGCACGACCGCGCCGCGCATGGATCGAGATCGAACGGGCGGGACGCACATGGCCCTCGAAGGATCCCACCCGCATCCGCCGATCGGGAGCGGCCTTCTGCGGCCCCGGGTCGTGGCCGTCGCGGTGCAGAAGGGCGGCACCGGCAAGACGACGCTCGCAGCCTCGTTGGCCGTCGCCGCGGCGGAGGCGGGCGAGCGCGTGATCGCCCTCGACCTCGATCCGCAGGGCTCTCTCGCGTCCTGGGGGGCGATGCGCGCGACGGGCTCGGTCGCGGTCGACCGCATCCAGCCCTGGGAGATCGGGTTGCTCGACGACGTCCTCGTTCAAGCCGCCGACGACGGCGCGACGCTCGCCGTGGTCGATACCGCGGGCGCCATGGCCGGGGTCGCCCACGCCTTGCGGATCGCCGACCTGGTCTTGATGCCGGTGCGTCCCTCCCGCCTCGATCTCATCGCGGCCGGGCCTACGCTGCAGGCCCTGGTCGGCCTGGGGATGCGGCGGAAGCTGGCCTTCGTGCTGAACCAATGCCCGCCGCCGCCATCGCCGCGGACGGAGGCCTATGCCGTGCAGATGCGGACGCTCGGCGTGCTCGCCGAGCCGAGCATCATCCAGCGGGTCGACCACCAGGATGCCCTGGCCATGGGCCTCGGCGTCACCGAGCGCGCCCCGGGGGGCCAAGCCGCCGCCGAGATCCGCGCGCTCTGGGCGTGGATCGACGCGAAGATGGGGCATCCGGTGCCGGCAGCCTGACCCCGTGCCCTGCCGTGCGCGCGGGGGTCAGCCCCGTCCGAGCGCCGACAGGATGCGCGCCCACGAGCGCGTGCCCTTGTGGAAGCTGCGCAGGTCGTACTTCTCGTTCGGCGAGTGGATGCGGTCGTCGTCGAGGCCGAAGCCGATCAGCAGGGTGTTGCGGTCGAGCAGGCGCTTGAAGTCGCCGACGATCGGGATCGAGCCGCCGGCGCCCACCGTCACCGCGGGCACGCCCCACTCGTCGGCGAGCGCGGCGCGGGCGGTCTCGAGCTCCGGCATGTCGAAGGGCAGGCTGATCGCGCGCGAGCCCTTGTAGCAGATCACGTTCACCGAGCAGTCGGCCGGGATGCGCTCGCGCACGAAGGCCTCGAAGGTCTCCGCGAGCGTCTGCGGGTCCTGGTCGTCCACGAGGCGGAACGAGACCTTGGCGCTTGCCTTGCCGGCGATCACCGTCTTGGTGCCCTCGCCGGTGTAGCCGCCGATGATGCCGTTGACGTCGCAGGCCGGCCGGGACTGCACCAGCTCGATCAGCAGCCGGCCGCGCTCGCCGGCCGGCTCCGACAGGCCGATCGGGCCGAGGAACTTCTCGGGGGTGAAGTCGAGGCCGCGCCACTGCTCCAGCACCTCGGGCGGGCGCTCGTGCACCCCGTCGTAGAAGCCCGGCAGGGTCACCCGGCCGTCGGAATCGTGCAGGTCGGCGAGGATGCGCGACAACACGTGGATCGGGTTGCGCGCCGCGCCGCCGAAGAAGCCCGAATGCAGGTCGCGGTCGGCGCAGGTCACCTCGACCTCGAAGTACGCGAGCCCGCGCAGGGACGAGGTGATCGCCGGCGTCGTCGGGTTCCACATGGAGGTGTCGCAGACCAGCACGACGTCGGCACCGAGCCGGTCCTTGTTCTGCGCCACCCATTCGGGCAGCCCCTGCGAGCCGTTCTCCTCGGCGCCCTCGATCAGGATCGTGACCGCGCAGGGCAGCTCGGCGTTCATCGCCAGATGCGCCCGGCAGGCCTCGACGAAGGTCATCACCTGGCCCTTGTCGTCGGAGGCGCCGCGGGCGACGATGGTCTTGTTGCCCTTGGCGTCGGTGGCGATCCGCGGCTCGAACGGCGGCGTCTCCCACAAGGCCAGCGGATCGACCGGCTGCACGTCGTAGTGCCCGTAGAACAGCACGTGCGGCGCCCCCGGCTTCGGCTTGTGCGCCAGCACGACCGGATGGAGCGAGGTCTCTTCCACCGAGGTCTCGAACCCGAGCGCCGCCAGGTCCGCGGCGAGCCAGGCCGCCGCCTCGCGGCACGGGCCGGCATAGGCCGGATCGGTGGAGATCGACGGGATCCGCAGGAAGGCGAACAGGCGCTCCAGGGCGTTGTCGAGATCCTTGTCGATGTCGTTGAGGACGGAATCGAGGGCGGCCATCGGGGCTCCTGGGACGGTTCGGCTGTCCGGCCCAGGGTTAGCCGAGGCGTGCGCAAACGGAAACCGTTTCGCCCGCAGCGCGATCGCCCGCCCCGGGGAACAGCCGCAGATTGGAACCGTTATCGGGAGGAACGGCGGCCGTCGCGCAGCCTGGCCGGACGCAAGTCCTGCGACACGTCCCGCGACCCGTCGCGAGACCGGGCGGTGCCCGACGTCGGTCGCCCTCCCCCGCGCGGTTCGTGCGGAAACCCCTTTTTCTTGGAACGCCCCATGCTCATCGAAAGCGGCTCGCCCGTCGCGGCGGACAACCGGATCGGCATCCGCCTCACCATCAACGGCCAGCCGCGCGAGCTTCAGGTCGCGCCCTGGACCACCCTGCTCGACCTGCTGCGCGAGCACCTCGACCTCACCGGCACCAAGAAGGGCTGCGACCACGGCCAGTGCGGCGCCTGCACGGTGCTGGTCGACGGCACGCGGGTGAATTCCTGCCTGGCGCTGGCGGTGATGAAGGACGGGGCCGAGATCACCACCGTCGAGGGCCTCGCCGGCATCGCCAACGCGGGCGCCGGCTCGAACGGGCTCCACCCGATCCAGGAGGCCTTCATCGAGCACGACGCGTTCCAGTGCGGCTACTGCACGCCCGGCCAGCTCTGCTCCTCGGTCGGCCTGATGAACGAAGGCCACGCCCACTCGCGCGACGAGATCCGCGAGGCGATGAGCGGCAACATCTGCCGCTGCGGCGCCTACACCAACATCGTCGACGCGATCGAGGACGTGATGCAGGGGGAAGCCCGATGAACCGCTTCGACTACGTCCGCGCCGACACCGTGGCCGAGGCGGTCCAGGCCTTCGCCGCCGCGCCCGGGGCCCGCTTCATCGCGGGCGGCACCAACCTGATCGACCTGATGAAGTACGACGTCGAGCGGCCCGGCCGCCTCGTCGACATCACCCGCCTGCCGCTCGGCGAGATCGTCGAGCACGACGGCGGCCTGCGCCTCGGCGCGCTGGCGACGAACGCCACCGTCGCCTACGACGCGCGCGTCCGCGCCCGCTACCCGCTGCTGTCGAACGCGATCCTGGCCGGCGCTTCGGCGCAGCTGCGCAACGCCGCCTCGACCGGCGGCAACCTGCTCCAGCGCACCCGCTGCTATTATTTCTACGACACGTCCACGCCGTGCAACAAGCGCCAGCCCGGTTCCGGCTGCCAGGCGATCGGCGGCGTCACCCGCATCCACGCGATCTTCGGCACCAGCCCGAGCTGCATCGCGACGCACCCTTCCGACATGTGCGTGGCGCTGGCCGCGCTGGAGGCGGTGGTGCAGGTGAGCGGGCCGGACGGCGACCGGGCGATTCCCTTCTCCGAGTTCCACCGCCTGCCGGGCGACGCCCCGGAGCAGGACACCACGCTGAAGCCCGGCGAGATCGTCGTGGCGGTCGACCTGCCCGAGCGCGATTTCGGCCAGCACGTCACCTACCTGAAGCTGCGCGACCGGCTCTCCTACGCCTTCGCGCTGGTCTCGGTCGCCGCCGCCCTCGAGCTCGACGGCGACACGGTTCGGACCGCCCGCCTCGCGCTCGGCGGCGTCGCCCACAAGCCCTGGCGCAACCGCGAGGCCGAGGCGCTGCTGCAGGGCAAGCCCGCCACCCGCGAGAGCTTCCAGGCGGCGGCCGACCTGATCGTGGCCGAGGCCCAGCCGCAGGCGGGCAACGCCTTCAAGGTCGAGCTGGCGCGGCGCGCCATCGTGCGCGGCCTGGAGCAGGCCGCCGCCGGCACGCCGCAATCGATCACCGACAAGCGCATCCAGTGAGCCCCCGATGACCCAGACCTTCTCCTCCACCGGCCGGGACACGTTCGTCGGCAGCGCCCGCAGTCGCGTCGACGGCCCCGCCAAGGTGACGGGCCTCGCCAAGTACGCGGGCGAGTTCGCCGCCCCCGACCTGCTGCACGGCTACGTGGTGTCGAGCGGCATCGCCAAGGGCCGGATCAGGACCATCGACACCGGCAAGGCCGAAGCCGTGCCCGGCGTCGTCAAGGTGTTGACCCACGAGAACCGCACCCGCACCGCCTGGCTCGACTACAATTACCAGGATCAGGTCGCGCCCCCCGGCTCGCCCTTCCGCGCCCTGTACGACGATAAGATCCACTACAGCGGCCAGCCGATCGCCCTGGTGGTGGCCGAGGATTTCGAGACGGCCCGCCACGCCGCGGCGCTGGTGGCGGTCGACTACGAGGTCGAGGAGCCGCTGACGGATCTCGAAGCCGCCAACGCCTTCGCTTACGAGCCGCCGATGCGGCGCAACGGCATCAAGCCGCCGCCCAAGCCCTGGGGCGACGCGGATGCGGCGTTCGACGCCTCGGCGATCCAGCTCAAGCAGGAGTATCGCCTCGCCACCGAGCATCACAACCCGATGGAGCCCCATGCCTCGACGGTGATCTTCGAGGGCGACGGCAAGTACACGGTTTACGACAAGGTCCAGGGCGTCTCGAACAGCCATGCCTACCTCGCGAAGGTGTTCGGCATCGCCAAGGACGACCTGCGGGTGCTCAACCCCTATCTCGGCGGCGGCTTCGGCTCGGGCCTGCGCCCGCAATACCAGCTCTTCCTGGCGATGCTGGCCGCGCGCGACCTCGAGCGCTCGGTGCGCGTGGTGCTGACCCGCGACCAGATGTGGAGCATCACCTACCGGCCGGAGGCGCTGCAGACCATCAGCCTCGGGGCCGAGCGCGACGGCACGCTCCTGGCGCTGCGCCACGACGCGGTCGGCGCGACCTCGACCTTCGAGGACTACCAGGAGGTGGTCGTGAACTGGTCGGGCGTGATGTACCGCTGCGACAACGTCCTCTTGACCTACAAGATCGCCAAGCTTGACACCTACACACCCGGCGACATGCGCGCGCCCGGCGCCGTCACCGGCGTCTTCGCGATCGAGACCGCGATGGACGAGCTTGCCTACGCGAGCGGCCTCGACCCGATCCAGCTCCGCCTGAAGAACTTCACCGAGGCCGACGCCACCGCCGAGAACAAGCCCTTCGGCTCGAAGGCGCTGAAGAGCTGCTTCTCGGAGGGCGCCGCGCGCTTCGGCTGGGACCGGCGCAACCCGGAGCCGCGCTCGATGCGCGAGGGCCGCGAGCTCGTCGGCTGGGGCATGGCGTCGGGCGTCTGGGAATCGATGATGATGCAGACGAGCGCCCGCGCCATCCTCACCCCCGACGGCAAGCTCGAGGTCGGCAACTCGACCGGCGACATCGGCACCGGCACCTACACGATCCTCACCCAGATCGCCGCCGACACCCTCGGCCTGACGATGGAGGACGTGACGACGAAGCTCGGCGACACCGCGCTGCCCGAGGCGCCGGTGGCGGGCGGCTCCTGGACCGCGGCCTCGTCCGGCACCGCCGTGATGAAGGCCTGCCGCGACGTCGGCGAGCAGGTGTTCAAGCTCGCCCGGCAGATGGAGGATTCGCCGCTGGCCAACGTCGACTTCGAGCGCGTCGCCTTCGCCGACGGGTGCATCGCGGTGGCGGGCGACCCCGCGCGCAGCGTCGCTCTGGTCGACGTGCTGCGGGCTTCCGGCGTCGACAAGGTCGAGGCCACGGCCAACGCCGCCCCCGACAAGGACTTCAACGCCAAGTACGAGGCCTACACCCACTCGGCGATCTTCGTGGAGGTGAAGGTGGACGAGGAGCTGGGCCAGGTCCGCGTCACCCGCGTCATCTCGGCGGTCGCGGCCGGAAAGGTGCTGAATCCCAAGACCGCGCGCAGCCAGATCCTCGGCGGCGTGGTGATGGGCATCGGCTCGGCACTGGAGGAGGAGTCGATGATGGACGACCGCATCGGCCGCTTCATGAACCACAATCTCGGTGAGTATCACGTGCCGGTGAACGCCGACATCCACGACATCGACGTGATCTTCGTCGACGAGGAGGACAAGGCGAACCCGCTCGGCGTGAAGGGGCTCGGCGAGATCGGCATCGTCGGCACCGCGGCGGCGGTGGCCAACGCCGTGTTCCACGCCACCGGCAAGCGCATCCGCAACCTGCCGATCACGGTCGACAAGATCCTGGGCTAGCGGACCCGGCCCGAGCGACGTCCGCTCGGCGACGGTACGGTCGAGACGGCCTCGGCCGCGGCACCCGCCGCGGCCGAGGCCGTTCGCCTGCGAGGAGATCGCGACGGGCCCCGGGCGCCCGTCCGAAGCCGGCGGCCCAGATGCGGGCCGTCGCCGCGGTCCCGAATGTGCTACGGCGCCCGCTCCGAATCCTCGGGCCGTGCGGTCGTCATGAACCTCCTCCTCGTCTTCGTCGGTGCCGGGATCGGCGGCGTGGCGCGCTACGGCGTCAGCACCGCGTCCCTGCGGCTCGGGTCGGGCTTTCCCTACGGCACCATGGCGATCAACATCGTCGGCTCGGTGCTGATGGGCCTGTTCACCGGCTGGTTCGCCCTGCGGGGCGGCGGGCAGCCGCTACGGCTGTTCATCGCCACCGGCGTGCTCGGCGGCTTCACCACCTTCTCGTCCTACTCGCTGGAGGCCGTGATGCTGCTGGAGCGCGGCCAGGCCGGCGCGGCGGCGATCTACATCGTCGGCTCGGTCGTGCTCGGCCTCGCCGGCCTGTTCGCCGGGCTGCTGCTGATGCGCGCGATCCTGTGACGGGCCCGGCGGGATGATGGCCTTGATGCAGTCCTGGCGCTTCTGGGCGCTGCTCTCGGCGGCCTTCGCCGCGCTCACCGCGATCCTGGCCAAGGTCGGCGTCGCCGGCGTGCCGTCGGACGTCGCCACCCTCGTCCGCACGGTGGTGATCCTCGGCCTCACGGCGGCGATCGTGGCCGTCACCGGCCAGGCGGCCGACCTCGCGCGGATCCCGGGGCGGAGCGCGGTCTTCCTCGTCCTGTCGGGGCTCGCCACCGGCGCCTCGTGGCTCTGCTACTTCCGCGCCCTGTTCCTGGGCGATGCCGCCCGCGTCGCGCCGATCGACAAGCTCAGCGTCGTGCTGGTGGCGATCTTCGGCGTGGTCCTGCTCGGCGAGACGCTGAGCCCGACCAACTGGCTCGGCGTGGCGCTGATTGCCGCCGGCGCCGTGCTGGTCGCGATCGGTGCATGACGGCCGCGGCGTACCATGGAATCGTTTCAACTATAAACTTCGATATCGCACGACGAAGATTGAAATTACAACGTTTCCAATATTGTCGACGTCGCTTGATTGTCGATTTCCATCCCTGCTAGACCACTTTTCGGCGATGTACTTCCGCCTTGCTCTCAAGGTGGCGTGCTCGCCGAGCGCTGGAGGCCGGAATGGGACGGGTGATGGAGCTGATCGATGCCTGCGTGACGGTGGCGTGGTGGGACGGCTCGTGCCTCGGCCTGCGCCTGCACCGCCTGCCGGACCTGATCGACCACGTCGCGGCGGGCCCGCATCCGAAGCGGGCGCGCCGCCTCGGAGGCCGCCGATGATCGCCGAATCGAATCGGTGCCGCTGCGACGAGACCCGCGGGCAGGCGGCGGTCGAGCAGGCGCTGACGCGGGCGTTCTGGCACGCCCTCGATGGTCAGGGCCTGTCGGTGATGGCCGCCCTCGAAGCCGCGTCGCGCACCATCGGCGTGCTCTACGGCCAGATCGCCGCGGCGCACGGCGCCGGCACGACCTGCACCTGCGGCTGGGTGCCCGACCCGGACACCGACCTGATCGTGCTGGAAGCGCATCTCGCCGCCGCCCTGCTTCAGCCGCGTGCGCCGGACCTCGCCCGGATGGAGGCCGCCGGCAGCGCCTGACGGCCCGACCCGCCCCGGCGCACGGCGCCCGCTGGCCTTCCCCCGGGGAAGCCGGGCGGGCGGACGTTACGGTTCGCTTAACCCACCCGCGCGATCATCGCCCCCTGACGCGAGGTCGGAGCTCGGGCGATGGATGCATTCTACCACGGCCTCGAAACGTCGCTGCTGGCCTTCGGCTTCGCCCTGAGCGTCGCCGCCTTCGCGCTGCTCGCGAGCCCGCCCGCGCCCGCCGGCACGATCACGCTGCCGATGCTGACCGTCGACGTGCCGCAGAACGCCCGCTGACGCGGCTGCGTCGCGGCTCCTGCGTGACACGACGAAGACGTGGGACAGACGTGGTCATGCGTCCGGGACGGCATGGACATGCCGGATTCAAGGGAGACCATCGCGCAGCCTTGCGCTATCAGCCGGGACAGCCCTGATCGGCCTGCGACTACGCGGCGGTGTCACCGACGGCCCTGAGCGGATACCTTCCGGTCGCGGTCCCGGCGCACGCCTCGCGTCGATCGCCGCACCGCGTCACCGTCGTCATCGAGCAAGCCGGCTGTCCGACATGATCCCTGAGCCCGCCCTGGCAAACTCCTCGCCCCTCGAGCGCGACGCGCACCTCGTCTCGACCGACCACAAGGTCGCGCCGGGAGAGATCGCGGCCGGCGTGGTGATCGGCCGGGCCTCGGAATATTTCGACTTCTTCGTCTACGGCATCGCCTCGGTGCTGGTGTTCCCGAAGGTGTTCTTCTCGTTCGAGCCGGATGCGCTCACGGCCACGCTGTACTCCTTCGCGGTGTTCTCCCTCGCCTTCATCGCCCGGCCGATCGGGTCGGTGATCTTCATGGCCGTCGACCGGCGGCACGGCCGCGGCGTCAAGCTGACGATCGCGCTGTTCATGCTCGGCGGCGCCACCGCGGCGGTGAGCTTCCTGCCGAGCTACGCCAGCATCGGCCACGCCTCGATCTGGCTGCTGGCCGGCCTGCGCATCCTCCAGGGCCTCGCGCTCGGCGGCGCCTGGGACGGGCTCGCCTCGCTCCTGGCGCTGAACGCCCCGCGCGAGCGCCGCGGCTGGTTCGCGATGATCCCCCAGCTCGGCGCGCCCCTCGGCTTCATCGTCGCCAGCGCCCTGTTCTCGTTCTTCCTCGTCAACCTCGATTCGGCCGACTTCCTCGATTGGGGCTGGCGCTTCCCGTTCTACTGCGCCTTCACCATCAACGTCGTGGCGCTGTTCGCCCGCCTGCGGCTGGTGGCGACCGACGAGTTCGTCCGCCTGATGGAGAAGGGCCGGCTCGAGCCGGTGCCGGTGATCGAGGTGGTGCGCCACCATGCGGTGGACGTGTGGATCGGTGCCTTCGTGCCGCTGGCCGCCTTCGCGCTGTTCCACCTCGTGACGATCTTCCCGATCAGCTGGCTGACCCTGTTCACCGATCGCTCGCCCGGCGAGTTCCTGATCGTGCAGTGCTCGGGCGCCATCGTCTGCGCCGGCGCGGTCGCGGCCTCCGGGCTGATCGCCGACCAGATCGGCCGCCGCAACGCGCTGCTGCTCAGCTCCGGCCTGATCGCCGTCTTCGCCCTCGGCAGCATCATCGCGCCCCTGGTGTTCGGCGACAGCGCGATCGGCCAGACCATGTACGTCACCATCGGCTTCATGCTGATGGGCCTCGCCTACGGCCAGACCGCCGGCGCGGTGACGGCGCGGCTCGGCGCACGCTACCGCTACACCGGCGCGGCGCTGACCTCGGATCTGGCGTGGCTGTTCGGCGCAGGCTTCGCCCCGCTGGTCGTCCTCTGGCTCTCGTCCCGCTACGGGCTGTGGATGGTCGGCCTCTACCTGCTCTCGGGTGCGGCGGCATCGCTCCTTGCCCTCACCCTCGACCGTTCCGAGATGCGTCAGATGTAGTCGGGAGGCCCGCGTCGTCCCTCACCCCGTTCCGATACATGTTCGCGCCGAACGGCCCCAGGGCCCGCCGGCCAGGCAAACCGAGTTGATCGCCGTGGCACGCTCCGCCTCACCTTCCCGTCCCCCGGCCCGCACGGCCGCCCGGCTCCTGCGCGGCCTCTGCGCCGTGTCGCTCTCCGGGCTGCTCGCCGGCTGCAACCTCGTGGTGATGCAGCCCTCGGGCGACGTCGCCCTGCAGCAGCGGAACCTCGTCCTTGCCTCGGTCGGGCTGATGCTGCTGATCGTGCTCCCGGTGATCGCGCTGACGCTGATCTTCGCCTGGCGCTACCGGGCGACCAACGAGTCGGCCCCCTACGATCCGGACTGGCACCACTCGACCCAGCTCGAGGTGGTGATCTGGACGGCGCCGCTGCTGATCATCATCGCGCTCGGCGCGCTCACCTGGATCAGCACCCACACCCTCGACCCGTTCCGGGCGCTCCGGCGGATCGACTCCGCCCGCCCCGTGGCGGCCGGCGTGAAGCCGCTCGCCGTCGAGGTCGTCGCCCTCGATTGGAAGTGGCTGTTCTTCTACCCGGAATACGGGATCGCCACCGTCAACGAGCTCGCCGCCCCCGTCGACCGGCCGATCGACTTCAAGATCACCGCCTCCTCGGTGATGAACGCCTTCTACGTCCCCGCGCTGGCCGGGATGATCTACGCGATGCCCGGCATGCAGACGCAGCTCCACGCGGTGATCAACAAGCCGGGCGAGTATGCCGGCCTGTCCTCGCACTACAGCGGCACCGGCTTCTCGCGGATGACGTTCAAGTTCCACGGCCTCGACGATGCCGGGTTCGACGCCTGGGTCGCCAAGGCGAAGGCGCAGGGCTCCGACCTCACCCGCGAGGACTATCTCAAGCTCGAGAAGCCGAGCGAGGCCGAGCCGGTGAAGTACTACAAGTCCGTCGCCGACGGGCTGTTCGACACCATCGTCAACATGTGCGCCGTGCCGGGCAAGATGTGCATGAGCGAGATGATGACCATCGACGCCAAGGGCGGCGCCGGCAAGGACTCCACCGAGAACCGCGAGCGCCTCCGCTACGACAACCGCCACATCGAGCAGGGCGACGAGGCGCCGGGCGCCACAGCACCCGCGTCCGGCCGCACCCCGCACGGCCAGGAGCAGCCGCAGGGCATGAAGCCCGACGGCAACAACCCGCACGTCCACGAAAACGGAACGAAACCCGAGAACCAGATGCCGGCGCCGGAGCGGGACTCGGTCGCCCCGTCGCAGCTCAACAACAAGTAGGACCGGCGCCCCGCCGCCGAACCACCCTCAACGGATCGAACCCATGTTCTCCAATCCGGATCTCCAGAAGCTCGTCTTCGGACGGCTCTCGCTGGAAGACATCCCCTACCACGAGCCGATCCTTCAGGTGACCTTCGCCATGGTGGCGCTGGGTGGCCTCGTCGTGCTCGGCGCGATCACCTACTACCGCTTCTGGGGCCCGCTCTGGCGGGACTGGCTGACCTCGGTCGACCACAAGAAGATCGGCGTGATGTACATCGTGCTGGCCTTCGTCATGCTGCTGCGCGGCTTCGCCGACGCGCTGATGATGCGCGCGCAGCAGGCGGTCGCGTTCGGCGCCAACGAGGGCTACCTGCCGCCGCACCACTACGACCAGATCTTCACGGCGCACGGCGTGATCATGATCTTCTTCGTGGCGATGCCGTTCGTCACCGGCCTGATGAACTACGTCGTGCCGCTGCAGATCGGCGCCCGCGACGTGGCCTTCCCATTCCTCAACAACTTCAGCTTCTGGATGACGGTCTCGGGCGCCATGACGATCATGGCCTCGCTGTTCGTCGGCGAGTTCGCCCGCACCGGCTGGCTCGCCTATCCGCCGCTCTCAGGCGCGGACATGAGCCCGGGCGTCGGCGTCGACTACTACATCTGGGCGCTGCAGATCGCCGGCATCGGCACGCTGCTCTCGGGCATCAACCTGATCGCGACCATCGTGAAGATGCGCGCGCCGGGCATGACCATGATGAAGCTGCCGATCTTCGTCTGGACCTCGCTCTGCACCAACGTGCTGATCACGGCGGCCTTCCCGATCCTCACCGCCGTCCTCGCCCTGCTGTCGATGGACCGCTACGTCGGCACGCACTTCTTCACGAACGACCTCGGCGGCAACCCGATGATGTACTTCAACCTCATCTGGATCTGGGGCCACCCGGAGGTCTACATCCTCATCCTGCCGGCGTTCGGCATCTTCTCGGAGGTGACCTCGACCTTCTCCGGCAAGCGCCTGTTCGGCTACGCCTCGATGGTCTACGCGACCGTGGTCATCACGATCCTCTCGTACCTCGTCTGGCTGCACCACTTTTTCACGATGGGCTCCGGCGCCGACGTGAACTCGTTCTTCGGCATCACGACGATGATCATCTCGATCCCGACGGGCGCGAAGATCTTCAACTGGCTGTTTACGATGTATCGCGGCCGGATCCGGTTCGAGCTGCCGATGATGTGGACCGTGAGCTTCATGGTCACTTTCACCATCGGCGGCATGACCGGCGTGCTGCTCGCCGTGCCCCCGGCCGACTTCGTGCTGCACAACTCGCTGTTCCTGATCGCGCACTTCCACAACGTCATCATCGGCGGCGTGCTGTTCGGGAGCTTCGCCGGCGTGACCTACTGGTTCCCGAAGGCCTTCGGGTTCAAGCTGGACCCGTTCTGGGGGAAGATGTCGTTCTGGTTCTGGACGGTGGGGTTCTACTTCGCCTTCATGCCGCTCTACGTCCTCGGCCTGATGGGCGTGACGCGCCGCGCCAACCACTTCGACGATCCGTCGCTGCAGATCTGGTTCGTGATCGCCGCCTTCGGCGCGGTGCTGATCCTGCTCGGCATCCTGTCGATGATCGTCCAGTTCGTGGTCTCGATCCGCAACCGCGAGGCGCTGCGCGACCTCACGGGCGATCCCTGGAACGGCCGCACCCTCGAGTGGTCGACCGCCTCGCCGCCGCCGGACTACAACTTCGCCTTCACCCCGGTCATCCACGATCTCGACGCGTGGTCCGACATGAAGAAGCGCGGCTACGAGCGCCCGCTCAAGGGCTACAAGCCGATCCACATGCCGAAGAACACCGCCACCGGCGTGATCCTCGGCGTGGTCTCGATCGGCTTCTCGTTCGCGATGATCTGGTACATCTGGTGGCTCGCGGCCGCGACCTTCGCGACGATGTTCCTCGTCACCGTGATCCACACCTTCAACTACAACCGCGAGTTCTACATCCCCGCCGCCGACGTGGTGCGGGCCGAGGGGCAGCGGACGAGCGTGATGGCGGGACGGGCCTGAGCCGATGATGCACACCGACACGGCTCCGCCGGGCACCGAGGCTCCGGCCTTCTACCTCGACGAGGACCACGCCCACGAGTCGAGCACCATGCTCGGCTTCTGGATGTACCTGATGAGCGATTGCCTCATCTTCGCGGTGCTGTTCGCCACCTACGGGGTTCTCGGCCGCAACTACGCGGCCGGGCCCTCGCCACGCGACCTGTTCGAGCTGCCGCTGGTGGCGCTCAACACCTCGATGCTGCTCCTGTCCTCCATCACCTACGGCTTCGCCATGCTGGAGATGGAGAAGGACAACGTCCGGACGATGCAGGTCTGGCTCGCGATCACCGGCCTGTTCGGCGCGTGCTTCATCGGCATCGAGCTCTACGAGTTCGCCCACCTGATCCACGAGGGCGCGACGCCGCAGCGCTCGGCCTTCCTGTCCTCGTTCTTCGCCCTGGTCGGCACCCACGGCTTGCACGTCTCGCTCGGCATCGTCTGGCTGATCGTGCTGATGGTGCAGACCGCCCAGAAGGGGCTGATCGTCGAGAACAAGCGCCGGCTGATGTGCCTGTCGATGTTCTGGCACTTCCTCGACGTCGTCTGGATCGGCGTCTTCACCTTCGTGTACCTGATGGGAGTGCTGCAATGAGCTCGGCGACGGGGGCGGGGCACCACGCCGAACCGCACGGTCACGGCCACGACGCGCACGGCCACCCGGCCGGGGCGCACGGCTCGTTCAAGAGCTACATGACCGGCTTCGTGCTCTCGGTGATCCTCACCGCGATCCCGTTCTGGCTGGTGATGAGCGACGTGCTCGGCAACGCCGTGCACACCAGCCTGATCATCATGGCCTTCGCGGTGGTGCAAATCGTGGTCCACATGATTTACTTCCTGCACATGAACACGAAGTCCGAGGGCGGATGGACGATCCTGGCCCTGATCTTCACGCTGACCCTCGTCGTGATCACGCTGACCGGCTCGATCTGGGTGATGTATCACCTGAACACCAACATGATGCCGACGTCGCCGCACGACCTGATGCACCACAAGCCCTGAGGACGTCCCGCCTCGGCCTGACGGCCTTCAACCTCGCGAGCGCGCTGGCGGTCGCGGGGCTCGTCGCCCTCGGGATCTGGCAGGTCGAGCGCCGGGCATGGAAGCTCGACCTGATCGCGCGGGTCGAGGCCCGAATCGGCGCGGCCCCGGTCCCGGCGCCCGGGCCGGCGGCGTGGCCGAGCGTGACCGAGGCCGCCGACGCCTACCGCCACGTCCGGGTGGCGGGCCGCTTCCGCCACGAGTCCACCACGCTGGTCCAGGCGGTGACGGTGCTCGGCGGCGGGTTCTGGGTGCTGACGCCGCTGGTCGCCGACGGCTTCACGGTGCTGGTGAACCGCGGCTTCGTTCCCTCCGATCGCCGCGATCCTGCCGGCTGGCGCCGGCCCGAGGGCGAGGTCGACGTCACCGGCCTGTTGCGTCTCACCGAACCCGGCGGCGCGTTCCTGCGCAGCAACGCGACCGCCGAGGATCGTTGGTATTCCCGCGATGTCGCCGCGATCGCTTCGGCCCGGGGGCACTCCGGCGTCGCGCCCTACTTCATCGATGCGGATGCGTCGGCGGATGATCGCTTGCCCGTCGGCGGGCTGACGGTGGTCGCCTTCCACAACAACCACCTCGTCTACGCGCTGACCTGGTTCACCCTCGCTGCGATGACGCTGGGGGCCGCGATCTACGTGAACGTGGAGCGGCGGAGGTAAGGGGCCTGCTCGTCGGGTTCGGGTGGGCTGCCGCATTCTCCCTCCCCCCTCTGCGGGGGAGGGTGGCCCGCGAAGCGGGTCGGGAGAGGGGAGCGACGGTGCCTGAAAGGGCGCTCCCCTCTCCCAACCCTCGCTGACGCGAGGCCCACCCTCCCCCGCTTAAGGGGGGAGGGAAGACCCGCGGGCGGATGAACCGGATGCGTGCGTCCGGCCGGCGCTCGGCCGCTCAGCCCGCGTTGGCCTGCGGCGTCAGCTTCAGGATCCGTCCGTCCGGGCCGTCGGTGACGGCGTAGACCGCGCCGTCGGGGCCGACGCGCACGTCGCGGATGCGGGCGTCGAGGGGAACGCGCTCCTCGGTGACGACCTTGTCGCCGTCGCGCTTCAGCACCACAATCCCCTCGCTGACGAGGCCGCCGACGAGGAAGTCGTCCGTCCAGGCGGGAAACAGCGTGCCGGTGTAGAGCGCCATGCCCGACGGCCCGATCACCGGATCCCAGTAATAGACCGGCTGCACCGTGCCGGCGGCCTGGGTCACGCCCTCGCCGAGGGGCTCGCCGGAATACTCGATGCCGTAGGTCGCGACCGGCCAGCCGTAGTTGAGGCCGGGCCGCGGACGGTTGAGCTCGTCGCCGCCGCGGGGCCCGTGCTCCACGGTCCAGAGCCGGCCCTGGCCGTCGAGCGCCGCCGCCTGGACGTTGCGGTGGCCGTAGGACCAGATCTCGGGCTTGGCCTTGTCGCTGCCGTAGAACGGGTTGTCCTTGGGGGCTTGGCCGTCGGCGTCGATGCGGAACACCTTGCCGAGGCCGCTGGCGAGGTCCTGGGCCTGGACGCGCGTCGCCTTGTCGGAGCGCTCGCCCACGGTGACGAACAGCTTGCCGTCGGCGGCGAAGACCAGGCGCGAGCCGAAATGCTTGTCGCCGTCGTAAGTCGGCATCTGCCGGAAGACGACCTTCACGTCGTCGAGCTTCGCCCCGCCCTTGCCGTCCTGGACGAGCTTGGCCTTCGCCACGGTGGTGCCGTTGCCCTTGTCGCGCGGCTCGCTGTAGCTGAAGAACACCAGCCCGTCGGTGGCGAAGCCGGGGCTCAGGGCGATGTCGAGCAGGCCGCCCTGGCCGCGCGCGTCGACCTTCGGCACGCCGGCGATCGCCGGGCCGACGGTGCCGTCCTTGGACACGATCCGGATTTTTCCGGCCTTCTCGGTGACGATCATCCGGCCGTCCGGCAGGAACTCCATTGCCCACGGGCTCGCGAGCCCCTTCGCGACCGTCGCGACCTCGACCTTCGTGGCGTCCGCCGGCTTCGGGGCGCGGGTCTGGTTCGGCAGGAGCGGCTTGTAGCCGGTGTTCGGCGGGGCGGTCTCGGCGGGGGTGTCGCCGGCGCTCTTCGCCGCGGGCGCGCTGAAGGCGTCGCCCTCGATACGGGACGGCCGCTGGGCGGCGCTGTCCTCGGCGAAGGCACCCGGTGCCAGCGCGACCGCCGCCACGGTGGCGAGCGCGAGGGATCGGAAGCGCGGCACCTGCAAAAATCCTGTCACCGTCAAGAATCCTCCTGGATAGGGTCGGCCGCACGCGCGGCATCGGTCTGGCGTGCTCGGTCACATGGGGCGGGGGCGCCGCCAAGGCGAGCGCGGGACGCCCGGAGCCGCCGCGTCCGCTGCGCTGCGGACCGAATCGCCATGAACCGGGTGGGCAGCCGGCATGCGGTCCGGTCGACCGCCTTGACCGCAGCACGGCGGGTCGCCAATTCTTCCTTCACCGATCGGCGGGCGGCCTGCTGCAGGCGCTCGCGCGGTCCTTGAGAAGGGTATTTTCCGATGGCGACGGTGAAAGTGACCGACGCGAGCTTCGAGCAGGACGTCCTCAAGTCCGTCGAGCCCGTGGTCGTGGATTTCTGGGCGGAGTGGTGCGGTCCCTGCCGGCAGATCGGTCCGGCGCTCGAGGAGATCGCGTCCGACATGCAGGGCCGCGTGAAGATCGCGAAGGTGAACGTGGACGAGAATCCCGGCATCGCCTCGCAGTACGGCATCCGCTCGATCCCGACGCTGCTGCTGTTCAAGAACGGCGAGCGGGTCGACCAGAAGGTCGGCGCGGCGCCGAAGGGCGACCTGTCCCGCTGGATCAGCGCGCAGACCGCCAGCGCCTGACGCGGCGACCGATCAGGACGAGCCCGCCTCCTCACGGAGGCGGGCTTTTTCGTGCGCGTCGGTTTCTTCGGCGCGTCGGACGGTGCGCGCAAAAAGAAAGCCCGGCCGTCGGGCCGGGCTTTCTCGCGTTTCGAAACCCAATTCGAATGATCGGAGCCGACCCCGGGCTCTGAGCGGCCCGTGGGTCGGAGGTCGGATCCTAGTAGGAGCCGAACTTGTAGTTCAGGCCGGCGCGGACGACGGCGAACTCGGTGTCGTTGCGGCGGGCGACGTAGCCCGGAGCGAAGAACACGGCGCCGGCGGCGTTGGTGGCGTAAGCGCCGTTCAGACGGTTGTTCTGATCGAGGTTCACGTAGAGGGCTTCGACCTTCACCGTCACGGCCGACGAGCGGAAGAAGTTCAGGAACGAGTCGGTCGGGAGGGCGTACTCGACGCCGCCGCCGGCGGTCCAGCCGGTCCGGAAATCGTCACGGCTGCTGTTCGGCAGGCCGAACTCGCGGCCACCGCCGGCGCCGTAGGCGAAGCCGCCGGTGCCGTAGAACAGGGCCTTGTCGACCGCGTAACCGATGCGGCCGCGCACGGTGCCGAAGAAGTCGAGGCTGGAGATGCCGTTCGGGCTGAACGCCTGGACGCCGGGCGCGAGGGCGAACCCGGGGGTGACGACGTAGCGGTTCCGGTTGCGACCGAAGTCGACGTACTGGGCGTCCGCCTCGATACCGATCACGACGCCGGAGCCCGGGGTGAACTGGTAGTTGTAGCCGACCTGGCCACCGCCGGTGAACCCGTCGGTGGAGTTCGAGCCGCCGAAGGCGATCTGGGTCGGGACGGCGGCCGCGACGGCGGTGCCCGGAGCCACGTTCACGACGGTCGCGCCGGAGCGGTCGTTCGCGTCGAAGCCGTAGCCGGCGTTGATACCGAAGTAGAAACCGGTCCAGGTGAAGACCGGCACCGGCGTGAACACCGGCGGAGGCGCGCGGCGCGGCAGGTCGGCGGCCGAAGCGGCGGCGGTGAGCGCCGTGAAGGCGGCCAATGACGTCAGAAGCGTTTTCATGTTTTTTTGATCCCCAGCGTGTTGCCCGATCGATGCTGAGGATAAGTGATTTCCCACGGCCAAGATGTAACATCCGGGCCACAGCTGCCTGGTGTCTGCATTGTTGCGCCGATCGCGTGTGCTGTGCAGCAAAATAAGTCTGAGGTTTACCGCAGATCAACGCAAGGTCAGGTCGGCGGCGTGCCGTTGGCGGTCAGGACGGCGCCGACGAGGTAGAGCGAGCCGCAGATCAGGATCCGCGGCGGCCGCTCGAAGGCGATGTCGGCGACCATGGTCAGCGCCGCCTCGATGCTTGGCGCGATGCGCGCGCTGAGGCCGACCTGGGTCGCGATCTCCTCGACCTCCTCGGCGGGCCGCGCCGCCATCGATCCGGCGATCGGCACCGCGATCAGCGCGCGCGCCAGCCCGACGAAGTGGCGCAGGAAGCCCTCCGCGTCCTTGGTGCCGAGCAGGCCGACGATCAGGACCAGCGGCACGTCGCTGCGCTCGCCGAGGTCGGCCAGCGCCGTCGCGAGGATGCGTCCGCCGTCGATGTTGTGGCCGCCGTCGAGCCAGAGCTCGGAGCCGGGCGGCACCAGGGCCGCCAGCCGTCCGCGGGCGAGGCGCTGCATCCGGCCCGGCCAGTCGACGTTGCGCAGGCCGGCTTCCACCGCGCCGACGCCGATGTCGCCGAAGCCCGCCGCCCGCAAAGCCGCGATGGCGGTGCCGGCATTGGTGAACTGGTGGCGGCCGACGAGCTTGGGGCGCGGCAGATCGAACAGGTCCGTCTCGTCCTGGTAGACGAGGCGGCCGCTGTCCTCATGGACCGAGAAATCCTGGTTGCCGACCCAGACCGGCGTGGCGCCGACCGCCGCGGCGCGGCGGCACAGCACCGCGTCCGCCTCGGCGTAGTCCTGGGCCGCGATCACCGCCGGGCAGCCGCGCTTGAAGATGCCGGCCTTCTCGATCGCCACCAGCTCGACGGTGTCGCCGAGATACTCGGCATGGTCGCGCCCGATCGGCGTGACGACCGCCGCCGCGACCGTGTCGATCACGTTGGTCGCGTCCACGCGGCCGCCCAAGCCCACCTCGAGCAGCAAGACGTCGGCCGGCGCCTCGGAGAACAGCAGCAGCGCCGCCGCAGTGGTGATCTCGAACACCGTGATCGGGTCGCCCGCGTTGGCGGCCTCGCAGCGCGCGAAGGCCTCGGCGAGCCGGTCCTCCGGGACGTAGTGGCCGCCGCCGATGCCGCCGAGCCGGATGCGCTCGTGGAAGCGCACGAGGTGGGGCGAGGTGTAGACGTGCGCGGCCAGGCCCCCGGCCTCCAGGATCGCCCGCATGAACGCGATGGTCGAGCCCTTGCCGTTGGTGCCGCCGACGTGGATCACCGGCGGCAGCCGGCGCTCGGGGTGGTTCAGGCGCGCGAGCAGGCTCTGGATCCGGCCGAGCGACAGGTCGATCGTGCGCGGGTGCAGGGCCAGGAATCGCGCCATCAGCGCATCGGAGGAATCCATGGGCGTGCGGCGCGTCAGGCGGGTTCGAGGATCGGTGCGGATGCGGCCGGCGCCGGCGCGGCGGGCGGGCTTACGTTCATCAGCAGGCCGCAGATCCGCACGATGGTGTCCTTCAGCGCGTGGCGGTGGACGACCTGATCGAGCATGCCATGCTCGAGCAGGTACTCGGCGCGCTGGAAGCCGTCGGGAAGCTTCTCCCGGATGGTCTGCTCGATGACGCGCGGGCCGGCGAAGCAGATCAGGGCGCCGGGCTCGGCCAGGTGCACGTCGCCGAGCATCGCGTAGGAGGCGGTGACGCCGCCGGTCGTCGGGTTGGTCAGCACGACGACGTAGGGAAGCCTTGCCGCGCGCAGGCGCCGGATCGCCACGGTGGTCCGCGGCATCTGCATCAGCGAGAGGATGCCCTCCTGCATCCGCGCGCCGCCCGAGGCCGCGAACATCACGTAGGGCGTGCGCTTTTCCAGCGCCGTCTCCGCGCCGCGGATGAAGGCCTCGCCCGCCGCCATCCCGAGCGAGCCGCCCATGAACGCGAAGTCCTGGACCGCCAGCGTCATCGGCTGGCCTCCGACCCGGCCGAACCCGACCTTGAACGCATCCTGCATCCCGGTCTTGGTGCGCGCCTCCTTGAGGCGGTCGGCGTAGCGCTTCTCGTCGCGGAACTTGAGCGGGTCGACGGCGACCTCCGGCAGCGGCACGTCGATCCAGGTGCCCTCGTCGAACATCATCTTGAGCCGCGCGCTCGCGCTCATCTTGAGATGGTGCTCGGAGCCGGGGATGACCCAGTGGTTCCCCTCGACTTCCTTGTGGAACACCATCTGCCCGGTATCCGGGCATTTCACCCAGAGGTTCTCGGGCGTCTCGCGCTTGAACAGGGTCTTGATCTTGGGGCGCACGACCTCCGAGATCCAGTTCATCGGTTCGACCATCATGAAGCGCCCGTCCGGTTCGATCGGGCCGACATCGTCGATCGGCCCCGCGTAGCTCAGGCTTGCATATCGGGGCCGGTGCCCCGGTCGGCCAGTGCCGTCGGCGTCAGGCCGCGCGGGCCGAGGCCGAGCGCACCCCGGCGGCGAGCTCGCGCACCAGCGTCGAGACCGCCTCGACGCTGCCGCCGGTGGCCTGGCCCGCGCCGTCGAGCGTCCGATGCAGCGCGTCGACGAGCGCCGAGCCGACGACGACGCCGTCGGCGCCCTTGGCGATGGCCGCGGCATGCGCCCCGGTCCTCACGCCGAAGCCGACCACCACCGGCAAGGCCGTGTGGCGGCGGATGCGCCCGACCGCGGTGCCGACCGCGGCGAAATCCGGCGTCGCCGTCCCGGTGATGCCGTTGATCGACACGTAGTAGACGAAGCCCGCGGTGTTCGCGAGCACGGCCGGCAGGCGGCGCTCGTCGGTGGTCGGCGTCGCCAGCCGGATGAAGGCGAGGCCCTTGGCCAAAGCCGGCAGGCAGAGCTCGTCGTCCTCCTCCGGCGGCAGGTCGACCACGATCAGCCCGTCGATGCCGGCCGCCGACGCGTCGTCGAGGAAGCGCGCGACGCCGTAGGTGTGGATCGGGTTGAAGTATCCCATCAGGATCACCGGCGTCTCGGCGTTGCCGGCGCGGAACTGGCGCACGAGGTCGAGCGTCTTCGCCACGCCCTGGCCGGCCTTGAGCGCCCGCAGGCCCGCGGCCTGGATCGCCGGGCCGTCGGCCATCGGGTCGGTGAAGGGAAGGCCGAACTCGACGATGTCGGCGCCCGACGCCGGCAGCGCCTCCAGCACCTTCAGCGAGGTCTCGGGATCGGGATCGCCCGCCATCACGTAGGTCACGAGGGCGGCGCGGCCTTCCGCGCGGCAGCGGGCGAAGGTGGCGTCGATGCGGGCGGCCATGGTGCCTGTCCGTTCCTGGTGTCGAAGAAGGAGATCGCGAAGGGATCGAGGAGCGATCAAGGGTTGGCGGACGGGATCGCCCGAGGGATTGGTGCCGCGCCTACACCATCGGCGGCGGCCCGTGAAGCGGAGGCGGTTTGGCGGCCCGTCCTCGCGTGCGCGAGGCGGCCGGGTGCGCATGCCTCGAAAGCGGGCATGGACGTTCGCGCGCCAGCCGCCTATTGTGCAGGCAGGCGGGAATACTTTGCACACTATTGTGGCAGATCAAGAAAAACCCTAGGTCTCGAATCACGGTCGCCAAAGATCGACAATCGAATCCGAGGACACGCCATGACCAATCCTTCCGAGATCAAGAACCGCTTCCACGCCAGCCTCGAGGCCTCCGAGGCCCGCGAGAACGGCTTCCGCAGCCGTCTGCTCGCCGAGGGCGCGCGCGCGCTCCAGCCGGTGCTCGGCGTCCTGACCCTGATGTCCGAGGTGCTCGACGAGCGCGACAACGTGCACGGCAGCATCACCGGCCTGGATTGCGCGATCGACAGGGAAGACTTCGTCACCCTGCGCGCGGTCCTCAGCGGCACCTCGCAGCCCGAGCAGCGGATCGTGATCAAGTACGGCCCCGAGCTCGGCGGCCGCAACCTGATCTCGGTCTCCGGCATCGGCCAGGCCTACGCCGAGAAGCTCGTCGCCAAGACCCATTGCGCCGCGAGCCTCGGCCGCTCGGTCGGCAGCGACCTGCAGCTCGACGTCGCCCGCGCCGAGGACCTCGCCGAGGTGGTGCGCGAGATGGTCGAGGCCTACTTCGTCGGCCAGGCCCAGGTGCCGGTGCAGCACCATGCCGGCGCCATCGAGGGCCACGCCCGCTACGCCGTGCAGTGATCCCGCGCCGCAAGGCCCGCCCGACCTCCGCTCCGGCGACGGTTCCCCCGTCGCCGGAGCGTCGGCGCGTCCTATCTGCGTGACGACGCAGCGTGTCCCGGCCCCTGCCGGACCCGCGACTCCCTCACGCATCGCCCCGGTTCTCAGGGCGCACGGGACGCTCCGCATGGCTTCCATGATCACCCCCGTCTGGTTCATCACCGGCTGCTCCACCGGCTTCGGCCGGGACCTCGCCCGCGCCGTGCTCGCCCGCGGCTGGCGCGCGGTGGTGACGGCCCGCGACCTCGGCCGCGTCGCCGACCTCGCCGAATCGTCCGGCGACCGCGCCCACGCGCTCGCCCTCGACGTCACCGACCAGGGCCAGGTCGACGCCGCGGTCGCAGCCGCCCACGCGGCGTTCGGCCAGGTCGACGTGCTCGTGAACAATGCCGGCTACGGCTACCAGGCCTCGGTGGAGGAGGGGGTCGAGGCCGAGATCCGCGCGCAGTTCGACGCCAACGTGTTCGGCCTGTTCGCGCTGACCCGCGCGGTGCTGCCCGGGATGCGGGCGCGGCGCAGCGGCCGCATCCTCAACATCACCTCGGTGGCCGGCTTCATCGGGTTTCCCGCGTCCGGCTACTATTCGGCGAGCAAGCACGCGGTCGAGGGCTGGTCGGACGCGCTCGCCGCCGAGACCGCGCCGCTCGGCATCAAGGTGACCTGCATCGAGCCGGGCCCGTTCCGCACCGACTGGGCCGGGCGCTCGCTGAAGCAGACGCCGAGCGCGATCGCCGATTACGCCGAGACCGCCGGCGCCCGCCTCACGGCTACGTCCGAGAAGAGCGGCACCCAGGCCGGCGATCCGGCCCGCGCCGCGGAGGCGATGATCCATGTCGCCGAGATCGAAGATCCGCCGCGCCACCTCGTCCTCGGCGCCTGGGGCTACGATGCGGTGACCGCGAAGCTGAAGGCGCGGCTCGCCGAGATCGAGGCCTGGCGCGAGACCAGCCTCGGGGCGGATTTCCCGGAGGGCTGACGCGGTCTCGCGTCCATTGGCGCAACCTCCGGTTAAGCGCCCTTGCAAACCCATCGTTCAGCCTCTGCTGCGATGGTCGCTCCGCCCGGACGCGTCACGCCGGGGGAGATCCGCATGGACCCCAGGGACCTCGTCGTCGCGCTCGCGCTCCTCGTCGCCATCGCCAGCCTCGCCTTCGCCTGGGCGCGGCGCGGGCGGGCGGGCGCCCTGGACGACGCCGAAGACCTCCACGACCGGATCTGGCAGGTCTCCGAGAGCGAGGACCGCTACCGCGCCCTGGTCGAGGCCACGACCGACGTGATCGTCCAGCGCGACGCGGCCGGCCGCATCACCTTCGCCAACGAAGGCTACGCCGCGCTGTTCGACCGGACGCCGCTCGCGATGATCGGCGCGACCCTCGATCTCCAGGTGCTCGAGACCGCCGGCGCCGAGACCGGCCCGGACGGCGTGCGCCGGAGCGAGGCGCGGGTGATGCCGGCCGACGGCGTGCCGCGCTGGTTCGCCTTCGTCGAGGTGCCCGTCGCCCGCGGATCCGAGCCGATCCAGTGGCTGCGGGCCGGCCGCGACGTCACCGGCCGGGTCGAATCGGCCCGCGCCCTTGACGTGGCGCTGTCGCGCGCCGAATCGGCGAGCGTCGCCAAATCGCGCTTCCTCGCCACCGTCAGCCACGAGTTCCGCACGCCGCTCAACGGCATCCTCGGCATGGCCGACCTCGTCCTCGACACGAGCCTCGACGGCGAGCAGCGCACCTACGTCCAGGCGGTGCGCACCAGCGGGCAGGCGCTGCTGGCGCTGATCGACGGCATCCTCGACTTCTCCCGCATCGAGGCCGGCCGCATCGACCTCGCCGCCGAGCCGTTCGACGCTTCCGCCACCGCCGAGGCGGTGGTCGAGCTGCTGGCGCCGCGCGCCCAGGACAAGGGCATCGAAATCGCCCTCGACGTCGCCGACGGCGTGCCGGGCCTGGTGATCGGCGACGGCGACCGGGTGCGGCAGATCCTGGTCAACCTCGTCGGCAACGCGGTGAAGTTCACGCAGGGCGGCGGCGTCGGCGTCAGCGTGGCGCAGGCCGACGGCGCGATCGTGCTCGCGGTCGCCGATACCGGGCCGGGCATCGCCGACGACCGGGTCGGATCGCTGTTCGAGGAGTTCGAGCAGGGCGACGGCAGCGCCAGCCGCAGCCACGAGGGCACCGGCCTCGGCCTCGCCATCACCCGCCGCCTCGTCCTGCGGATGGGCGGGCGGATCGAGGCGGAATCGAAGCTCGGGCGCGGCTCGACCTTCCGCGTCGTGCTGCCGCTGCCGGCGGCCGAGCATCAGCCCGCCGCCGTGCCGCGCCCGGTGCTCGCCGCGCGCAAGGTGCTGATCGTCGCTGATTCGCCGTTCCAGGCCCCGTTCCTCGCGCGCAACCTCGCGCGCACCGGCGCGTCCGCGGTGGTGATGCCGAACCTCAAGGACGGGCTCGATGCGCTCGCCGGCGTCGGCTTCGACGCGGTGATCGCCGACTGCGCGCTCGGCGACGACGCCGTGCGGCGCCTCGCCGACCAGGCCAAGGCCTGCGGCGTGCGCTGCAGCCTCGTCCTGCTCTCGCCGTTCGACCGGCGCGAATTCGGCGCGCCGAATGCGGCCGGGTTCGACACCTACCTGATCAAGCCGGTGCGCGCCCGCTCGCTGTTCGACCGCCTGCTCGCGCCCACCCCGCCGGCCGAGCCCGCGCCCGAAGCGGCCAACGCCGCGCCCGTGCGCGCGGGCACGGGCCTGCGCGTGCTGCTGGCCGAGGACAACCCGATCAACGCGCTCCTGGCGACCAAGGCCCTGGAGCGCCTCGGCGCCGAGGTGGTGCACGCGGCCGACGGGCTCGAGGCCCTGGCCCGCCTCGCGGAGGGCGGCACGTTCGACCTCGCCCTGATCGACATCCGCATGCCGAATTGCGACGGCCACGAGACCGCCCGCCGCATCCGCGCCGCCGAAGCCCGCGGCAAGGGCGGCCGGCTCCACCTGGTCGCGCTGACCGCCAACGCGGGCCGCGAGGACGAGAAGGCCGCGCGCCGGGCCGGCTTCGACGGGTTCCTGGCTAAGCCCCTCGACCTCAAGCTCCTGCCCGGCCTGCTCGAGCGGCGCGTCGCGCGGGCGGCTTGACGGACGCGTCCCCCCGCGCGAACACCGTCGTCATGCCTTCCGACACGCCCGCCAACCTGCCCGCCGACCCGCACCCGACGTCCCGCGACCCCGGCGGCCTGGCCGCCTGGGGCATCGCCGCCCTCGTCGCGGCGACGGTGCTGCTCGGCGTGCTCCTGCCCAACCGCGCCCCCCACGGCCCGGCCTCGCCGGCCGACGACGCGACCTGCGCCGAATGGGGCGACGGCTGCCGCGTCTGCCGGCGGCTCGCCGACGGGCCGGCCTGCTCGCTGCCGGGCATCGCCTGCACGCCCGGCCCGCTGCAGTGCCTGCATCGCGTCGGCGGTTGAGGCCGGACGCCGAGTCGCGGCCCGTCTTCCGCTTCGCCCCGAGCCCGAACGGCCGGCTGCATCTCGGCCACGCCTATTCCGCGCTGCTCAACGCCGCGCTCGCGTCCCGCACCGGCGGGCGCCTGCTGCTGCGGATCGAGGACATCGACCCGACCCGCTCGCGACCCGAGCTGATCGACGCGATCGGCGCCGACCTCGCCTGGCTCGGGCTCGTCTTCGACCCACCCGTCCGCCGCCAGTCGCAGCACATGCCGGACTATCGCGCCGCCCGCGACGGGCTGATCGCGCGGGGCCTGGCCTATCCCTGCTTCTGCACCCGCGGCGACATCCGTGCCGCCGCCGGCGGCAATGCCGCGCGCGACCCGGACGGCGCGCCGCTCTATCCCGGCACCTGCCGGGCGCTCGATCCTGAGACCGCCGCCGCCCGCCGCGCCGCCGGTGAGCCGCACGCCTGGCGGCTCGACATGGCCCGGGCGATCGGGCAGGCGCCGGGCCCCCATGTTTATACGAACCTGGCGCTTCTCCCTCCCCCCGACGGATCTCAGGCTTGCCCGGGATCCGCACCTTGCGTGCCCAAGTCGGGCAGGACCGACTTGGGTGCGGGGGAGGGTGGGCCTCGCGTCGGCGAGGGTCGGGAGAGGGGAGCGCCCTTTCAGGCATCGTCGCTTCCCTCTCCCGACCCGCTTCAGGGGGGAGGGGAGGGCGCGTTTCACGAGATGGTCCGGGTCGTTGATCCCGCCCGCTGGGGCGATGCCGTGATCGCCCGCCGCGACGTGCCGACGAGCTACCACCTCGCCGTCGTGGTCGACGACGCGCATCAGGGCGTCACCCACGTGGTCCGCGGCCGCGACCTCGAGGCGGCGACAGACCTGCACGTCCTGCTCCAGGGGCTGCTCGGCCTTCCGACCCCGCGCTACCACCATCACGCCCTGGTCCTCGGCCCGGACGGGGGCAAGCTCGCGAAGTCGAAGGGCTCGGAAAGCCTCGCCGACCGTCGCGCGCGGGGCGAAACACCGGAGACGATCCGCGCGGCGCTCGGCTTCGCCTGAAGCGCCGGCTCGCTGCGGGAAGGCCGCCTCAGCGCACCGCCGCGTCGCGCTGCGCCATCGCGGTGGCGCTCTTCGACTTCTGCATCACCGCGTCGATCTGCTCGCGCTGGCGCTTGAACTCGGCGAGCATCCGCCCGTCGAGCTCGCGCCCGCGCGGCACGCGGATCTTCATCGGGTCGACGAAGTGGCCGTTGATGATCACCTCGTAGTGCAGGTGCGCGCCGGTGGAGAGCCCGGTGGAGCCGACATAGCCGATCACCTGGCCCTGCCGCACCCGCGCGCCTTCGGTGACGCCACGCCCGAACCGCGACATGTGGTTGTAGGTGGTGACGTAGCCGTTGATGTGCTGGATCTCGACCCGGCGTCCGTAGCCCGAGGTCATCTCGGCCCGGATCACGGTGCCGTTGCCGGCCGCCACGATCGGCGTGCCGATCGGGTTCGACCAGTCGACGCCGGTGTGGAGCTTGGCATAGCCGAGCACCGGGTGGCGGCGGTAGCCGAAGCCCGAGCGCATGATCCCGTCGGCGATCGGCTTGCGGATCAGGAACTTCTTGAGCGAGCGGCCCTGGTCGTCGAGGTAGTCGATCGAGCCGTCGTCGGGCGACTGGAAGCGGTAGACCTTGCGGCTCTCGCCGCCGAGGTTGAGCGAGGCGTAGAGCAGGTCCGGCCGGTCGGCGCTGGCGCCGGCATCCTCGTCGTAGGTGTAGAACACGTCGAGGCCGTCGCCGGCCGAGATCCGCCGCTGGAAGTCGAGATCGTAGCTGAACACCCGCACGATGTCCTCGACGGTCGCCCGCGGCAGGTCGTGCCGGGCCGCGGTCTCGTAGAGGCTCTGGTAGAGGCGCGGGCCCGAGCCGCCGTCCTCGTCCTCGTCCTCCGAATTCTCGGCGCTCGCGGCGGGCTTCTGCGAGGGCGTGTCCTCGGGCGGCGGGGCCACCGAGACGAAGGCCCCGCGGTCGTTGATCGCGGCGATCCCCTCGATCCCGCCCTCGCCGTAGAGCACCACGCGGGTCACCTGCCGCGGATCGCCGGGCTTCGCGCCCGGCGCGATCTGGAGCCGGAACTGCTGGCCCTCGGCCAGCGCGCCGGTCTTGGCCTTGCCGCCGAGCGCCGTGACGATGCCGCGGATCTGGTCCTCGGAGGCGAAGCCGGTGGCGCGCACCACCGCCTCCAGCGTGTCGCCGCGCTTCAGGGCGAGGTCGCGCTCCTCGACGATCGGCGTCTCGTTGGGGCGCAGCTCGACCTTGGCGAGCTTGGTCACGTTCTCGGGGACGACCAGCACCTCGATCGACTTGAACGGGTTGCCGTCGGCGGCATTGCCGGCCTTGGGGCCGCCGTCCTTGGCCCCGCCGTCGAAGTCGGGTGCCGTCGCGCCCTGGAGCGTGCGCGACAGGAGGATCTGCGGCGCGATCGGGATCGCGGTGCGCCGGCCGGCCTCCGCGGTGCTGCGGCGCTCCTCCTCGACCTGCGCCGTCACGTCGTCGTCCGACAGCGCGGCCGCCCCGGCCTCGACCGCCGCGTCGACGAGGTCGCGCTTGACCACGCTGACCTCGGCGCTCGGCGCGTCGGCGGAGCCGGCATCGGCGGCGCGCTCGAGCGGCTCGTCGGACACGAACTTCATCGGATCGAATTTCGGGATGTCGCCGGCGAACACCCCGGTCGACATCGAGAGCGCCGTGGTGATCCGGACGAAGGGCCGGACCTTGATGATCTCGCGATCGCCGAGCCGCACCGTCACCGGGGAGCGGAAGCTCTGCTTGGCCGAGGCGATCATGAGGTTGCGCACGAGCCGGTCGCCCTTGCGCGCGAGATTGGCGCCGCCCTCGCTCGGCTGCGGCCGGGCGGGGATGCTCACCCGCTCGGGGATGGCGGCGAAGGAGGCCTCGCCCTGCAGCGAGACGTGGAGCGCCGCGCCGATCAGCGCGGCCCCGGTCAGGCCGGTGAGGGCGGAGGCGCAGAGCCAGCGCAGGTTCACCTCGCGCCGATCGATGCGCGTCGCATCCGATCCGAGCAGGTCGAGGGCGGGCTGGATCCCGTGGGCGTAGCCCGGCAGGGTCCGCGGGCCGCTGGCCTCGCCGATCTTGAGACGGTCGCGGTTCACCAAGAGCGCCTTGTCGGAGGAGGGCGGCATCGCAGCCGCCAGGACATCAGCATGTCGAAGGGCAGCATGTCGAGATTGAGGCGCCTCGCGCGCGAGCGCGTTTCCCCTCCCTCCGGTCGAGCGGATCCCCTTCACCCCCGAAACGCCGAACGCACCCGTCTCAGGATCGCTGGAGGGCCGTCCGGGCGGCCTGTCGTGGTTCTGTCGTCGAAATCGAAGAAAGTTCCGTTTTGGCTGTTGACGGGCTGCTGGGTGGTCCGTATACCCCTGTTCATCGAGACGGGGCGGCGG
>NZ_JAKSYQ010000052.1:0-63398 GCF_022829665.1 Methylobacterium sp. E-041
GGCGGCGGCATCCTGCCCGGCAACCTGATCTACAACCCGTCGGGCCTCTCCAGCCTCGACTACTTCGGCACCGTGCGCGGTCGCCTCGGCTACGCCTTCGACCGCACCCTCGTGTACGGCACCGGCGGCTTCGCCTACGGCAGCGGCGGCGGCCGTGACTTCGGTTCGGGCGTGTCCCGCAACGACTTCCAGACCGGCTGGGCCGCCGGCGCCGGCGTCGAGTACGCCCTGCCGACCGACTCGTTCCTGAACTTCTTCCGCTCCTCGGCCGTGACGCTGAAGGTCGAAGGCCTGTACGTGAACCTCGACCAGGGCGGCCGCAACAACGGCGCCTTCGCCTCCAACTCGACCGGCACCGTGACCCTGACCTCGCCGGGCGTGACCGTCGTGCAGAGCGGCCTGAACCGCAACAACAGCACCGAGTTCGCTGTCGTGCGCGCCGGCCTGAACTACAAGTTCGGCTCGTACTAGGACCTGCCGGATCCGCCGCGGCTCGCCCAGAGCCGCGGTTCGACCCGACCCGAGAAGCCCGGCCGAAAGGCCGGGCTTTTTTCGTCGTCGGATCGCATCGTCCTACGGCGAAGATTTCTTCGCCGCCCCTGACAAACCTCGGGCGTGCTCCCCATCTTGGAACCGGTCCATGCGGCGCACGATGCCGCGGGTTCGATTCGAGGAGGACGACTCCATGAACAGCGAAGAACGCGACGTCATCTCCGGCATCTTCCAGCGGCTCGAGCAGGCGTCCAGCCAGCCCCGCGACGCGGATGCCGAGCGCTTCATTGCCGACAAGCTCAGGGCCCAGCCCTATGCGCCCTACGCGATGGCGCAGCTGATCTACGTGCAGGAAGAGGCGATCAAGAGCCTCAACCAGCAGCTCGAGCAGGCCCGCCAGCAACAGGCGCAGCCGCAATCCTCGGGTGGCGGCGGGTTCCTGTCGAGCATCTTCGGCGGCGGTTCGCAGCGCCAGGATCCGCAGCCGCAGCAGCGGGCGGGCGGCGCCTGGGGCAACCAGGGCGGCGCGCCGCAGGGTTACCCGCAGCAAGGGTATCCGCAGCAGGGCTACCCGCAACAGGGGTATCCGCAGGGCGGTCCGCAGCAGGGCGGCCCGTGGGGCGGCCAGCAGCAGGCGCCGGCTCGCGGCGGCGGCTTCATGGCCACGGCCTTGCCGATGGCGGCCGGCGCGGCCGGCGGCATGCTGCTCGGCAGCGCCCTCTCGAACGCCTTCGCCGGCGGCCATTCGAGCCTCGGCAGCGCCGCGGCGGCCGGCCTCGGCGGCGGCACGACGGTCGAGAACAACTACTTCGGCTCGGACGCCGGCGGCACCCAGGATTTCGGTGCGCCGCTCGGCGGCGGGAGCGACACCGCCTTCGACGGCGGCAACGACGACTTCGCCGGCGATCTGGGTGGCGGCGACGACAGCGACTGGGCCTGATCGCGCGGCCCGATCCGGGCGCGGCCCGCTCGGATCGGGCCGGATGACATGCGTCTGACGACGTCGAAGGCTCGGGTCGCTCCTCTCGGCGATCCGAGCCTTCCTGCGTTCGATCCCGCGGTCACATCACCTCGACCCGCGTCCCCACCGGCACGCGTTCGTAGAGGTCGACCACGTCGTCGTTCATCATCCGAATGCAGCCGGACGACACGTTCTGGCCGATCGTGTGCGGCTCGTTGGTGCCGTGGATGCGATAGAGCGACGAGCCGAGATAGAGTGCCCGCGCACCGAGCGGATTGCTGGGGCCGCCTTCCATGTGGCGCGGCAGGTCCGGCCGGCGCGCCAGCATCTCCGGCGGCGGCGTCCAGCCCGGCCACTCGGCCTTGCGGCTGACGGTTTTGAGACCCGACCAGGCGAAGCCCGGCCGCCCGACGCCGATGCCGTAGCGCATCGCCCGGCCGCCGGGTTGGACGAGGTAGAGATACTTCGACGGCGTATCGATCACGATCGTGCCCGGGCGCTGGGGACCAGAGAACGCGACCTCCTGCCGGGCGTAGCGCGGATCCGGCGCGCGGGCGATGCGGTCGCTCTCGGCAGGTGGGTCGGCCTGGGCGGGCAGGCCCTGAGGCAGCGCCGCGTAGGCTCGCGATGCGACGCCATAGGGTTCGATCGGATCGCCGGATTGTGCCGACGCGCCTGCGTAACCCGGCCGGGCCACCGCAACGGGGCGGGCACCGCCGCGTGGGGCGACGCCGCCGGTGACAAGGTATTCGATCAGGCCGCCGCCGTATCCGTCGGGCTCAGCATAGCGCGCCTGCGCCTGGACCGCCCCCGACCAGACGGATGCTGCAAGCGCCGCCCCCACGCACCAACTCGTCCGCATCGCCGCACTCCCGCACCACGGCCGGGCTCGATGCCGGCCGTCATGGTTGAGAGGGTCGGACCGGGACGCGCGACATTCGATGAAGGAACGTGGTGAATCGGTCGCGGACGGGCTTCGCTGCCCCGGTCGTCACGAAGCAACGTGAATCGACTGTAAATCCGAACGAATGCTTTCGATCTTCAGCAAACTGCAACCGTTCCTGGTCCTAGATCGGATCCGGGTTTCCAAGACGGCCGGTTCGAACCGATGACTCACAAGCGCTACCGCATCGAGGACAGCCTCGGCCTCCCGCCCGCGGCGGGGACGACGATGTCCAGTGCCGGGCCCGTGGAGGGCGGGGCGCGCCTCGACGAGATCCTCTCGGCGATCCAGGACCTGCGCCGCATCACCCAGTCGAGCGCCGGCGAGACCATCGAGGCGTGCCGCCGCGAGCTGTCCGAAGCCTTGGCGATGCGCTCCGAGCTCGACGTGATGAAGGCGGCGATCACCAACACCCGCGACGAGATCGCGGCTCTGTATCACTCCGAGTCCAACGGCAAGGGCATGCGCCGCGCCGCCGACGAGCTGGGCGCCGTGGTCGGGTCGACCGAGCGCGCGACGTCGACGCTGCTCACCGCGCTGGAGGAGATCGAGGCGAGCGCCAACATCCTGCGGGCCGGCAACCTCGGCAAGGGCGGCCAGGACAAGGTCGACGTCATCCTCGACCGCGTCATCGTCGCCTACGAGGCCTGCAATTTCCAGGACCTGACCGGCCAGCGCATCAGCAAGATCGTCAACGTCCTGAGCTTCGTCGAATCCCACCTCGACCGCATGATCGCCGCCTGGAGCGGCCTCGACGGGTTCCGCGACGTGTTCTCCGCCGGCCCCGCCGCCGTCGTCGATCCGGACGACGAGCGCTCGCTCCTGAACGGCCCGAAGCTCGACGAGGATCCGGGCCACGTCGACCAGTCGGACATCGACGCGCTGTTCGGCTGAGGGCCGAGGTCCGCCGGCACGCCTTTGCGCATCGCGCCCCTTCCCTCGCCAGTTTCGCGGGCTTAGATCACGGCGATGAGCCGGAGAGTCCCGTCAGGTCGCGCCACCGAGGATCTGCCCCAGGAGGCCTTCGACGACGAGGCTTTCGACGAGGAGCGGGACGAGGCCGAGCCGGCGCAGGCCGACGAGGCGCCCGAGATCGACTTCGATTTCGAGCCCGGCGCCGTCGAGGCCGGCACGGAGGTGATCCGCCGGTTCTGGACGACGCTGCCCTCCGGGCCCGGCGTCTACCGGATGTTCGATGCCAAGGGCGACGTGCTCTACGTCGGCAAGGCGAAGAACCTGAAGGCCCGGGTCGGCTCCTACGCCCGCGGGCAGGCGCATTCCAACCGCATCGCGCGGATGATCTCGCAGACGGCGGCGATGGAGTTCGTCACCACCGCCACGGAGACCGAGGCGCTGCTGCTCGAGGCGAACCTGATCAAGCAGCTGAAGCCGCGCTTCAACGTGCTGATGCGGGACGACAAGTCGTTCCCTTATATCCTCGTCACCGCCGACGGCCCGGCACCGCAGATCGTCAAGCATCGTGGCGCCCGCCGCCGCAAGGGCAGCTATTACGGCCCCTTCGCCAGCGTCTGGGCGGTGAACCGCACCGTGAACGCCCTGCAGCGGGCCTTCCTGCTGCGCACCTGCACCGACAGCTACTACGAGAACCGCACCCGGCCCTGCCTGCTGTTCCAGATCAAGCGCTGCTCCGGCCCCTGCACCGGCGAGATCGCGCTGGAGGATTACGCCGGCATGGCCGACTCGGCCAAGAACTTCCTCGCCGGGAAGTCCAATGCGGTGAAGGACCGGATGCGCACCGAGATGCAGGCGGCCTCCGACGCGATGGAGTTCGAGCGTGCGGCCCGCTTCCGCGACCGGATCAGCGCGCTCTCGGCGATCCAGGGCGTGCAGGGCGTCAACACGCAAGGGGTCGAGGAGGCCGACGTGTTCGCCCTCGACGAGCAGGCCGGGCAGTTCTGCATCGAGGTGTTCTTCTTCCGCAACTTCCAGAACTGGGGCAACCGCGCCTACTTCCCCAAGGCCGACCGCTCGATGACCCCGGACGAGGTGCTGGGCTCGTTCATCGGCCAGTTCTACGACACGATGCCGGCGCCGCGCCTCGTGCTGACGAGCCACGCGGTCGAGGATGCGGAGCTGGTCGCCGCCGCGCTCTCCAGCCAGGTCGCCTACCGGGTCGAGCTGCACCAGCCCCAGCGCGGCGAGCGCAAGGCGCTCGTCGACTACGCCCAGCGCAACGCCAAGGAGGCGCTCGGCCGCCGGCTCGCCGACACCGCGTCGCAGGGCAAGCTGCTGGTGGCGCTGGGCCAGGCCTTCGCCCTCGAGAAGACGCCGCGGCGGATCGAGGTCTACGACAACTCCCACATCATGGGCACCAACGCGGTCGGCGGCATGGTCGTCGCCGGCCCGTCCGGCTTCATGAAGACGCACTACCGCACCTTCAACATCAAGTCGGAGGAACTGACGCCCGGCGACGATTACGGGATGATGCGCGAGGTGCTGCAGCGCCGCTTCAAGCGCCTGGTCAAGGAGGCGCCGCGCACCGTCGCCGAAGCCGCCTTCGCCGCGACCGAGGGCGGTCCGGCGGAGCCGGTGGCCGAGGCGCCCGAGGATGCCGACGCGTTCCCCGCCTGGCCCGACCTCGTGCTCATCGACGGCGGCAAGGGCCAGCTCGACGCCGCGCGCAAGGCGCTGGAGGAGATCGGCGTCGCCGACGTGGCGCTGGTCGGCATCGCCAAGGGGCGCGACCGGGACGCCGGCCGCGAGACCTTCTTCATCCCCGGCCGGCCGGCGTTCAAGCTGCCGCCGCGCGATCCGACGCTCTACTTCGTGCAGCGCCTGCGCGACGAGGCGCACCGCTTCGCCATCGGCACCCACCGGGCCAAGCGCAAGCGCGAGCTGGTGCGCAACCCGCTCGACGAGATCGCCGGCATCGGCCCGAGCCGCAAGCGCGCGCTTCTGCACCAGTTCGGCACCGTGAAGGCGATCGAGCGGGCGGCCTACGAGGACCTTGCCAAGACACCGGGCGTGAACGCCGCCACCGCGCGCGCCGTCTACGACTTCTTCCATGCGGGCGGCTGACGCATGAGCGACGGCATCGGCGACGCATCGGAACGGTTGACGCTCAGGCAGGCGCATGATTTCACCGGCCCGATGAACGCCGTCCTCCCCCGACGCCGGTCGCAGGCCTGGACGCTCGCGAACTGCCTGACCTACGGCCGCCTCGTCGCCGTCCCGGTGATGGTCGCGCTGCTGTTCTGGCCCGACGCGATCACCATGCGCTTCACGGCGCTGGCGGTGTTCGTGCTCGCCGCGATCACCGACTACCTCGACGGCTACGTCGCTCGCACCTACGCACAGAGCTCGGCGCTCGGCCGGATGCTCGATCCGATCGCCGACAAGCTGCTGGTCGCCGCCTGCCTGCTGATGCTGGTGGCCGACCGCACCATCGTCGGCGCCTCCGTCTGGGCGGCGATCGTGATCCTGTGCCGCGAGGTGCTGGTCTCGGGCCTGCGCGAGTACCTCGCCGAGCTGAAGGTCGGCGTGCCGGTGAGCAAGGTCGCCAAGTGGAAGACCACGGTGCAGCTCGTGGCGCTGGGCTTCCTCGTCGCGGGGCCGGCTGGCGAGACGATCCTGCCCGGCACCGAGCGGATCGGCCTCGTCCTGCTCTGGCTCGCCGCCGCCCTGACGCTGTGGACCGGCTGGGACTACATGCGCGCCGGCATCAAGCACGTGATCGACGATCCGCGATAGGGTGATCCCGCCAGGCTTCCTCGCCCGCTGCGGCAGAGGGAGAAGCGACCTCGTGCATCGGGTGCGACCCGAGGAAACCGAACCATGAAGCTCGTCTATTTCGCCTGGGTGCGCGAGCGCGTCGGACGCCCCGAGGAGACCGTGACGCCGCCGGCGGAGGTCGCGACGGTGGGCGACCTGATCGGCTGGCTCAAGGGGCGGGGCGAGGAATACGCCCACGCCTTCGAGAAGGACGGCGTGGTCCGCGCCGCGATCGACAAGGTCCACGCCAAGCCCGACGCACCGATCGCGGGCGCGCGGGAGATCGCGTTCTTCCCACCGATGACCGGCGGCTAGGACCGACGCTGGCCGAGCGCCACCACCGCCCCGGTCATCGTCACTGCGCGCGGGCGCGGTCGACCACCGCGCGGGCGGCGGCGAAGGCCTCGTCGGCGTCGAGATGGGTGGTGTCGAGCCGTACCGCGTCGTCGGCCGCCCTGAGCGGCGCCGTGCTCCGCGCCGCGTCCCGGGCGTCCCGCGCCTCGATGTCGGCGAGGATGGCGGCCAGCGTCGTCGTCTCGCCGCGGCTCTCGAGCTCGCGGTGGCGGCGGCGGGCGCGCTCGGCGGCGTCGGCGGTGATGAACAGCTTCACGCGCGCGTCCGGGCACACCACCGTGCCGATGTCGCGCCCGTCGAGCACCGCGCCGGCGCTGGTGCCGGCGAAGCGCTGCTGCCACGCGAGCAGGGCCGCGCGCACCGCCGGCACCGCCGAGATGCGCGAGGCCGCCTCCCCCATCGCCCGGTCGCGCAGGCGCGGGTCGGCGAGGCGGTCGGCGATCAGGCCCTCGGCCGCCCGCGCCGCGGCGGCCTCGTCGTCGAGGGAAGCGCCGGCGTCGAGCAGAGTCAGCGCGACGCCGCGATAGAGCAGGCCGGTGTCGAGGTGGGGCAGGCCGTAGTGCCGGGCGAGGCGCTGGGCGAGCGTGCCCTTGCCGGAGGCGGCCGGGCCGTCGATGGCGATGACCATCGCTGTCGGGTTGTCGGGCATCGGGCCTATTCCCCGATCCCGGCGCCGAGCGCCTGCATCGTCGGCAGGAAGCTCGGGAAGCTCGTGGCGATCATCGCGCCGTCGTCGACGGTGACCGGCTCGGCGGTGGCCAGCCCCATCACGAGGAACGCCATGGCGATGCGGTGGTCGAGATGGGTCGCGACCGTGCCGCCCCCGGGCGGCGCGGTGCCGTCGCCGTGGACGAGGAGGTCGTCGCCCTCGATCAGGTGGGCGACGCCGTTGGCCTTGAGCCCGGCGGCGACCGCGGCGAGGCGATCCGATTCCTTGACCCGCAACTCGTGCAGGCCGTTCATCCGCGTGGTGCCCTGGGCGAAGGCGGCGGCGACCGCGAGCACCGGGTACTCGTCGATCATCGCCGGCGCCCGCTCGGCCGGCACGTCGACGCCCTTGAGGTGGCTCGCGCGCACGCGCAGATCGGCGACGGTCTCGCCGCCCTCCTCGCGCTCGCGCAGGCGCTCGATGTCGGCGCCCATCTCGATCAGCGTCGTGATCAGCCCGGTGCGCAGCGGATTCATCATCACGCCCTCGATCGTGATCTCGGAGCCCGGCACGATCAGCGCCGCCACCAGCGGGAAGGCGGCCGACGACGGGTCGGCCGGCACCACCACCTCGGTGCCGCGCAGCGTCGGCTGGCCGGTGAGCGCGACCGCGCGGCCGTGGCCGTCCGGCCCGTGCGGGGTGACGGAGACCTCGGCGCCGAACAGGCGCAGCATCCGCTCGGTGTGGTCGCGGGTGGCCGCGGCCTCGATCACCGTGGTGGTGCCCGGGGCGTTGAGGCCGGCGAGGAGCACCGCGGACTTGATCTGCGCCGAGGCGGCCGGCGTCTCGTAGCGGATCGGGATCGCCTCGCGCGGGCCACGCAGCGTCAGCGGCACGCGGCCGCCCTCGGCCTCCGCGAGCACCTGGGTGCCCATCAGCCGGAGCGGATCGAGGATGCGGCGCATCGGCCGGCTGCGCAGGGAAGCGTCGCCGTCGAAGGTCGCCGTGACCGGCTGGCCGCCGACGACGCCCATCATCAGCCGCGAGCCGGTGCCGGCATTGCCGAAGTCGAGGGTCTCGGCCGGATCGGACAGGCCGCCGATGCCGACGCCGCGCACCACCCAGCGTCCCTCCCCCAGGCGCTCCATGGAGGCGCCGAGCGCGCGGGCCGCGGCCGCGGTGCGCAGCACGTCGTCGCCCTCCAGCAGGCCCTCCACCCGCGTCTCGCCGATGGAGAGCAGGCCGAGGATCATCGCGCGGTGCGAGATCGACTTGTCGCCCGGCGGCCGCAGCCGTCCGCGCAGGGGCGCGCCGGGCGCGGCGGAAAGCGGGGTCGGCTCGGAATCGTGCGACACGGGCGGTCAACTTCGCGAGGGATCCGGGCCGGGGCCGCGGGATCGCCAGAGGAGGCGCTGAGGCGCCGAAAAGCCGGTGCGACGCGTGGCGCCGCGCGGGAACATGGGGCGGTCGGTTATCACGCGCGCCGCGATCCGTCATCCGAGCTGCGGCGCCGATCCGACGGTCCGCCGCCGCCCTGGATGCATCGAATGTCGCCGGCGAACGATCGCCGATCGCTTTTCCACAAAAAGGGGGTTGAGTCCGATCCGAGGCCCGCCTATAGAACCGCCCTCGCCGGACGGCATCGCCGGGCCAGCGAGACACCAGCGCGGACCTCCAGAGCCGCGGTGGACGAGAGTGGGGCCTTAGCTCAGCTGGGAGAGCGCTTCCATGGCATGGAAGAGGTCATCGGTTCGATCCCGTTAGGCTCCACCACTCTCCCTCTCAGACGCGGATACGGTTGTCCGAGAGGGGTTCGGCATGGACGATCTTCCATCGCTGCCCCATACGATCTTGTACCGTTATCTCGTACGATAGGCAGGCCGCCGCCACGTCTGCGACCGAGACCAGGTACGGTTTCTATCTGCCGTCGAACGGCGCGGTTTTCAGAAGAATCTGCCGTTACGGGCTGCCGTCGGGTTCGCCGACGCTGGTGACTGCATCACGCGCGGATGACGTGCGCGCCCATTGTCGACCGATCGCATCGACCCTCACGGCTCGCGTCGACGGTCGTCGCGCGAGGGAGGCCGGAACCGAACCGCCGATCGCGACCTTACATCTTCAATCACTGGTTGTGTGAGGCTGTGATGGTTGCGATCGTGGTGGCGGCGGTCTTCGGCGCGGGACTGTCGATCCTGCTCCTGGCCAAGTTCGGCCTCCTCATGGCGCTGCTGGCGATCCCCCTCGGCGGGAGCACCGCGGGCATGGCGGCCGCGCTCGGCCTCGCCGCGGCGCGCGATCGGCGCCCGCCGAACCGGATCGGCCGGAGACCTGCGATGGCGCGGCCCGCCACCATCGTCCGCTGACGCCGCAGCTCGCACCGCGACGCCGCTTTCGGCTGGCGCCTACCGGTGCCGGTCGAGGAACTGCGCGAGGTAGGCGCCGGCCGCGTCCGGCCGCTCGACGGCGAGGAGGTGGGCGGCGTGCGGCAGCGTCACCAGTTCCGCCTGGGGGATGCCCCGGCAGATCTCCTCGGCCATCGCAGGCGGCGTCGCGGGATCCTCGCGGCCGGCGACGACCAGCGTCGGGGCGGTGATCGCCGAGAGGCGTGGGCGCAGGTCCATGCGCCCGATCGCGCCGCAGCAGACCGCGTAGCCGGCCGCGTCGCAGGCCGTGAACGCCGTGCGGATCGGCGCGACCACCTCCGGATGCCGTTCGGAGAAGCCCGGCGTGAACCAGCGGCCGAGGGTCGCCGCGACGATCGCCTGCGGTCCCGCCTCGCGCACCGTCGCGGCGCGCGCGTTCCAGCTCGCTTCGCTCGGCATGTGGGCGGCCGTCGCCATCAGGGTCAGGCTCGCCACGCGGTCGGGCGCGGCGCTCGCCAGCGCCTGCATCGTCATGCCGCCGAGCGACAGGCCGACGGCGTGGATGCGGTCGATGCCGAGCCCGTCGAGCAGCGCGAGCAGGTCGCCGGCGAGATCGTCGATCTCGGCCGGCGCGTCCCGCGTCGCCGAGCCGCCATGGCCGCGGGTGTCGTAGCGCAAGATGCGGTAACGGTCGGCCAGGTGCGGCACCACCGCGTCCCACATGGCGAGCGTCGTCCCGAGCGAGTTGGAGAACGCCACCACCGGTGCGTCCTCCGGGCCGGTGAGGATGTGGTTCAGAGGCTGGTGAGCCATTTCAAGCCGCCAGCCCGAGGGCGGCGCGGGCCTCGGCCGGTGTCGCCGGCCGGCGGCCGTGGCGGCGCACCGCCTCGGCGGCGAGCCCGACGAGCTCGGCGTTGCTCGCGGCGAGCCGGTCCTTGGCGATGCGGATGTTGTCCTCGAGCCCGGTGCGCACCGCATCGGCGCCGCGCGCCAGCGCCCACTCCATCACCACCGCCTGGTTGCGGCCGATCCCGGCTGCCGTCCAGGTCGCCCCGGGCAGGATGCGCCGGGTCTCGGCCAGCAGGATGTCGAGCAGGTGCTCGTCGGCCGGCATCGCGTTCTGGACGCCCATCACGAACTGCACGTGCGGCCGCGCGTCGATCAGGCCGGCCTCGACGAGGCGGCGGGCGCCGTGGAGGTGCGACAGGTCGAAGATCTCGATCTCCGGCCGCACGCCGAAGCGCGTCATCTGCGTGGCGAGGTCGGTGACGAGGGCGGCCGGATTCTCGTAGACGATGGTCGGGAAGTTGACCGAACCGGTCGAGAGCGAGGCCATGTCCGGCCGGTGCTGCAGCGAGAGACCCCGGCTCGCCGGGTCGCGCCCGCGCCCGCCGGTGGAGAACTGCACCACGAGGCCGGGGCAATGCTTGCGCAGGCCCTCCTGCACGGCGGCGAAGCGGTCGGGATCGGAGGACGGGGTCTCGTCGTCGTTGCGCACGTGGATGTGGGCCAGCGTCGCCCCCGCCTCGAAGGCCTGGTGCGTCGACTCGATCTGCTCGGCCACCGTCACGGGAAGCGCCGGGTTGTCCGCCTTGCGCGGCACCGAGCCGGTGATCGCCACCGCGATCACCACGGGCGCGCTGGTCTCGATCTGGCTCATGGTCCCTCCGTGGCTCGGCCGCGTCCTCGCGCGATTCTCGCGGGATGTAGACCGCCGCGCCCGCGCGCAAAGCCCGGGGCGGAGACAGCGCCGCCGCTCTGTCGGCCCGCTTGATGCCGCGGCCGCGGCGGTTCATGGGTCGAGCGTCCGTGCGCGGGCCGCGCGAAGGAGGATGTCATGAGCCGTCTCGTCACCGTGCTGAACGGCCCGAACCTGAACCTCCTCGGCCGGCGCCAGCCGGAGATCTACGGCCACGAGACCCTGGCCGACGTCGAGGCCGCCTGCCGGGCGCTCGCCGGCGAGCTCGGGCTCGCGCTGCAGTTCCGGCAGTCGAATCACGAGGGCGCGTTGATCGACTGGATCCACGCGGCGCGGGACGAGGCCGCCGGCATCGTCATCAACCCGGCCGCCTTCACCCATACCTCGGTGGCGCTGCTCGACGCGCTCAACGCCTTCGACGGCCCGGTGATCGAGGTTCACATCTCGAACGTGCACAAGCGCGAGGCCTTCCGGCACCACTCCTACGTCTCGCTGCGCGCCGACGGCGTGATCGCCGGGCTCGGCACCGAGGGTTACGGCCTGGCGCTGCGCCGCGTCGCGACGTTGATCGGCCAAGCTGAAGCGGTGCGCTGATGCGGGACGGGGCGGTGGGCCGGGCGGGCAGCGCGCACGCGGCGCATGGACGGTTCGGCCGCCGATGCCTATGGCGTAGCGCGAGCCCGCCTCCGTCGGTCCGGGCGCTCCTCCTGCTTGCGATGGCGATGTTCGGTTCGATGCGTCCCGTCTCGGCCGAACCGGTTCCGCCGCCCGAGGCGACGACGGGACTGATCGAGGCCCTCCAGGCCCGCATCCTGTCCGGCCACAGCGCGACCGCGGTGCTGGAGGCGTGGTGCGCCGAGCGCGGCCTGTCGGCCGAGCCGCACCTCGTCGCCCGCCGGGTCCCGGGGGCCGAGAAGCCCCTCGACGCGGCGCAACGCAAGCGTCTCGGCCTCGCGCCGGACGAGCCGGTCCGCTACCGGCGCGTCCGGCTCGCCTGCGGCGTCCACGTCCTGTCCGAGGCCGACAACTGGTACGTGCCGGGCCGGCTGACGCCCGCCATGAACGCGGCCCTGGACGAGACCGACGCGCCGTTCGGCCGGGTGGTGCGCCCGCTCGCGCCGACCCGCCGCAACGTCGCGCTCCGCCCGCTCCGCGATCCCGGCGCCCCCGCCCCGAGTCCGGACGACCCGCTGTTCGAGGTCGACGCGGTGCTCGCGACCGGGGCCGGCCTGCCGTTCTGCGAGGTCGCCGAGACCTATCTCGGGGCCGTGCTCGGGCGCGGACCTTAGCGGCCGCCGCTGCGTCTTGCGGGACTTCGGTGCGCACGGCTATTGCCGGGCCGATCGCCCGGACGGGCGGCACGCTCGGAGGATCCGCATGAGACCGGCAACTGTGTTCGCTCCCACCCTCTTCGCCGCCTGCCTCGTCGCGTCCTGCCTCGTCGGCAGCGGCGCGCAGGCGCAAAAGGCCGCCGACCCGGCCGGGATCTGGCTGACAGAGACCGGCGACTCGAAGGTGCGGCTGACGCGGTGCGGCGCCGGCTTCTGCGGCACCATCGTCAGCACCGCGGGCAAGGGCCTCGACGCCAACAACCCGGACCCGGCCCTGCGCACCCGCAGCGTCGTCGGCGTCCAGATCGTCAACGCCACGAGCCCGTCGGGCGACGGCTATTCCGGCACCCTCTACAACCCGAAGGACGGGAAGACCTATTCCGGCTCGCTCAAGATGACCGGCCCGAACGCGATCGAGGTCTCGGGCTGCGTGATGAGCGTCTTCTGCAAGCGCCAGACCTGGAAGCGGGTGGGCTGAGCCGTCAGCCCGCCGCCACCGCCGCGGTGATCGCGTCGAGGGCGGCCTTCGCGCCGGCGCCCTCCGGGCCGCCGGCCTGGGCCATGTCGCGGCGGCCGCCGCCGCCCTTGCCGCCGAGATGGCCTGCGCCGGCCCGCACCAGGGCGACGGCGTCGTAGCGCTCGGTGAGGTCCGGGGTGACGCCGACCACGAGGCCGGCCTTGCCGTCGGCGCCGACGCCGACGATGGCGACGATGCCGGAGCCGAGCTTCTGCTTGCCGGCATCGGCCAGGCTCTTGAGGTCGCGCATCTCGACGCCCTCGATCGCCCGCGCCATCAGCTTGACGCCGGCCACCTCGGTCGCCTCGTCGCCGCCTCCGGCGCTGCCGCCCATCGCCAGCTTCTTGCGCAGGTCCGAGACCTCGCGCTCCAGCCGGCGGCGATCCTCCAGCAGCCCGGAGAGCCGGTCGGACACCTCCGCCACCGGCGCCTTGAGCTGGGAGGCCAGCGCCCCGAGGGTGCGGCTCTCCTCGCCGCGGTGGCGGCGGGCGGCGTCGGCGGTCATCGCCTCGATGCGGCGCACCCCGGCGCCGACCGCGCTCTCGGCGAGGATCGTGATGGTGCCGATGTCGCCGGTGCGCGCGGCGTGCGTGCCGCCGCAGAGCTCGATCGAGAAGTTCGGCAGGCGGCCGCCCTCGATCTCCGTGCCGGCATCGTCCACCGGCCGGCCCATGGAGACGACGCGGACCTCGTCGCCGTACTTCTCGCCGAACAGCGCGCGCGCCCCGGACTCGATTGCCTCGTCCACCGCCATCAGCTTGGTCACCACCGGCACGTTCTGCAGCAGCACCGCGTTGGCGATGTCCTCGACGCGGGAGAGCTCGGCCGCCTCGATCGGCTTCGGGTGGCTGATGTCGAAGCGCAGGCGCTCGGGGGAGACCAGCGAGCCCTTCTGCGCGACGTGGTCGCCGAGCACCTGCCGCAGGGCCTCGTGCAGCAGATGGGTGGCGGAATGGTTGGCGCGGATCGCGGCCCGGCGGGCGTGGTCGACCTTCAGCTCGACGGCCTGGCCGAGGCTCATGGTGCCCGCGTCCACGGTGACGTGGTGGACGAACAGGTCGCCGAGCTTCTTCTCGGTGTTGGTCACGCGGGCCTTCAGCCCCGGCGCGGCGAGCGCGCCGGTGTCGCCGACCTGTCCGCCGGATTCGGCGTAGAACGGCGTCTGGTTGGCGATGAGCAGCCCGCTCTCGCCGGCCTGCAGGGCCTGGACCTCGGCGCCGTCGCGCAGCAGCGCCGTCACGACGCCCTCGGCGCTCTCGGCCTCGTAGCCCAGAAACTCGGTGGCGCCGGTCCGGTCGCGCACCGAGAACCACACCGTCTCGGTGGCGGCCTCGCCCGAGCCCGACCACGCCGCGCGCGCCGCCTGCTTCTGGCGCTGCATCGCGAGTCCGAACGCCTCCGTGTCGACGCCGATGCCCCGGGCCTTCAGGGCGTCCTGCGTCAGGTCGAGGGGGAAGCCGTAGGTGTCGTAGAGGGTGAAGGCGGTCTCGCCGGCGAGGTTCTGGCCGGCGGCGAGGTCGCGGGTCTCGGCGTCGAGGATCGCGAGGCCGCGCTCCAGGGTGCGGCGGAAGCGTGTCTCCTCGAGGCGCAGGGTCTCGGAGATCAGGCTCTCGGCCCGCACCAGCTCGGGGTAGGCCTGGCCCATCTCCCGCACCAGCGTCGGCACGAGGCGGAACATCGCCGGCTCGCGCGAGCCGAGCAGCTCGAGGTGGCGCATGGCGCGGCGCAGGATGCGGCGCAGCACGTAGCCGCGGCCCTCGTTGCCCGGCAGCACGCCGTCGGCGATCAGGAAGGAACCGGCGCGCAGGTGGTCGGCGATCACCCGGTAAGAGGCGACGTTCGCGGGCTCGGGCGGGCGGCCGACCGCGTGCGACACGGCATCGATCAGCGACCGGAACAGGTCGGTCTCGTAGTTCGAGGTCACGCCCTGGAGGATCGCGGCCATGCGCTCCAGGCCCATGCCGGTGTCGATCGACGGCCGCGGCAGGACCAGCCGGTTGCCCGGCTCGACCTGCTCGTACTGCATGAACACGAGGTTCCAGAACTCGAGGAAGCGGTCGCCGTCCTCGTCGGGCGAGCCGGGCGGGCCGCCGGCGAGCCCCGGGCCCTGGTCGATGAAGATCTCCGAGCACGGCCCGCAGGGGCCGGTGTCGCCCATCTGCCAGAAGTTGTCCGAGGTGCCGATGCGGATGATCTTGTCGTCGGAAAAGCCGGCGATCTTCTTCCAGAGCGTCGCCGCCTCGTCGTCGTCGGCATAGACCGTGACGAGGAGCCGGTCCGGCTTGAGGCCGAACTCCTTGGTGATCAGGGTCCAGGCCAGCTCGATCGCCTGCGGCTTGAAGTAGTCGCCGAAGGAGAAGTTGCCGAGCATCTCGAAGAAGGTGTGGTGGCGCGCGGTGTAGCCGACGTTGTCGAGGTCGTTGTGCTTGCCGCCGGCGCGGACGCATTTCTGCGCCGTCGTCGCCCGCACGTAGGGCCGCTTCTCGACGCCGGTGAAGACGTTCTTGAACTGCACCATGCCGGCGTTGGTGAACATCAGCGTCGGGTCGTTCTTCGGCACCAGCGAGGACGACGGCACGATCGTGTGCCCCGCACCCGCGAAGTAGTCGAGGAAGGCCGACCGGATCTCGTTGACGCCGCTCATCGGATAACTCTGTGCTGGGCCGGGCTTTTTCGCGCGGCGACGCCCGGCCGTCCCGGGCCGTTCGTCGCGGATGCGCCCTCATACGGAGGGACGGGCGCCAAGTCACGGGCTCACATCGCGCCTCACCATCGCCGGAGGTACGGGTGATGGCCGGCCGGCCCCCGGAAACCGCCGGCAGGACCGGAATGGTCCAGCCTCGGCCGTGTTGTCGCCACATCTGTCAAGCCAGATCGGGGGGTGGCGCCGCCATCGGCGCGAAACCGGGATTTTGGGACGCACATGCAGGGCCGCACCGTCGGAACGTTTCGCAAGGCCATCGCGTCCGGCTCCGCCGCCGTCGGCAAGGGCGCGTCCAAATCGGCGTCCACGGGCCGCATCGGGGCGGGCGCCACCGACTGCATCACCCTTTCCGCCCCGGTCGGCCGCGGCCACGGCAGCCGTCCGGCGCTCGCCCGCTCCGTCCTGTCGATGTCGCTGTTCGCCGGCGCGCTGAGCGCGCTGCTGATCGGCTCGGGCGTCGAGCTCGGCAAGATCGGCCTCGAGAATGCGGTGTCCTCGGCCCAGGCCGCCACCGAGATCCCGATGCCGCGCCCCCGCATCCAGGTGAGCGCGCTGCCGCCCGTCGTCGCCGAGCCGCCGGTGGTGCTGCGCGCCTCCTCGGCCTTCGCCGCGGTCCACGATCTCGACACCGAGCTCGGGTCCAACGCGGTCGACCGGGTCTCCTACGACTTCCTGCTCTCGGAGAGCGCCGGCGGCGACCCGAACGACGTGCTCGAGTTCGGGCCGATGAAGATCCGCCGCCACATCGTCCAGACCATCGTCCGCGCCGCCCAGGCCGTGCAGACCGACCCGGTGCTGCTGATGGCGGTGGCCGACAAGGAGTCGAGCTTCATCACCGCCGTGCAGGCCAAGACCTCCTCGGCCACCGGCCTTTACCAGTTCATCGAGCGGACCTGGCTCGGCTGCGTGCGCGACTTCGGCGCCAAGTACGGGATGGAGAAGGAGGCGGCGCTGATCGTCGCCGATTCAAACGACCGGCCGACGGTGACGGACGCCGCCGAGCGCACTCGGATCCTCGAGCTGCGCCGCGATCCCTACCTCTCGGCGCTTCTGGCGGGCGAGATGCTGAAGCGCGACGCCGCCCGCATCGCCCTGCGGATCGGGCGCGAGCTGTCTCTGGGCGAGGTCTACCTCGCCCACTTCCTCGGGCCGGACGATGCCGAATCGTTCCTCGCCCAGGTCGTCGACAAGCCCGGCGCCGCCGCGGCCAAGCTGCTGCCGGGCCCGGCGCGGGCCAACCGCTCGATCTTCTTCGCTTCCGAGCGCAACCGCCGCCGCAAGGCCGCGAGCCTGTCGGTCGCGCAGGTCCACGAGAAGTTCGAGGCGATGATGAGCGCCCGCGGCGCGCGCTACCGCGACGTCCGCGCCGTGTCGGGCGTGATGGCCTACGCCGACGCCGACGCGGCCGCCCGCTAGGATCGGCCGCCCCGGGTATCTCGGGCGCTCCAGGTATCGGGCGCCTCGGGGATCGGCCGTCCGCAAGGATCAAACGGCCGCCTGAATCGTGAAGCCGGCGCAACTGACTGCGCTTTCCCGACTTCTTTCTTCAAGCGACTCCGCATCCGCGGCCCGCGACGTGAAGACTTCGGGGGAAGTTCTTGACCAAACCGCTCCGACACCGGCCCATCGACACGCTGAGCCCCGACATACCCCTCGACCGGATCGGGGAGACGCTGGCGTCGTTCTACGACAGCCTCGTCGCCGAGGGCGTGCCGGAGCATCTGGCTGCGCTCGTGCGCAAGGTCCGGCAATCCGAATCCGACGGCGACGTCGCGAAGCCTGCGGCGCCCCCTGCCCCGCGGGCCAAGCGGATCGCCCTCGTCGTCGAGGACAATCCCCAGGTTCGCGGCCTCGCCGAGGCGCTGCTCGAGGAGACCGAGCTTTCGGTCGTCGGCTGCGACAGCGCCGAAGCGGCGCTCGCGGTGCTGCAGGCACGGGGCGGCGACGTCGCCCTGGTCTTCGCCGACGTGCGTCTGGCCGGCGAGATGGACGGCCTCCAGCTTGCCCATGCGGTCGCGACGCTGTGGCCGCGGGCGCGGCTCGTCATCACGTCGGGCCACTGCGTCGGCCGCCCCGAGATCCCGCCTGAGGCGGTGTTCATTCAGAAGCCGTGGCGCGCCTTCGACGTGCTGCTGGAGGCGGAACGGGCCGTCGGCGAGCCGGCACCGCCGATCCTCTGACGCCGGCCCTGAGCGCCACCCTTCGCGTCGACGGCACCGTGAAGCTCTGCATGGAACGCGGCATCGGCCGCTTCGATCGCCGTCCCGAACCGAAACGGGCAAGTGGGCGTGAAATTTGCAGCACGGACGTCGCACCGGCGCATCCGCGGAGTGTTACGTCCTTGCCGATCCTGTCCGTCCGGCACGTCACCGTGTACCGCTACCGCCGCCCGGTCTCCTTCGGCGAGCACCGGATCATGTTCCGCCCGCGGGACAGCTACGATCAGCGCCTGATCGAGGCGACCCTCGACATCGACCCGCTGCCGGCCAGCGTGCGCTGGATGTTCGACGTGTTCGGCAACTGCGTCGCGATCGCGAGCTTCGACACGCGCAGCGACACCCTGCGCTTCACCTGCGGCATCACCCTCGACCATACGCCCGAGCACGCTCCGGTCTTCCCGCTGGCGCCGCACGCGACCCACTACCCGTTCGGCTACGGCGTCGAGGACATGCCCGACCTGTCGCGCTCGATCGAGCGGCAATGGCCCGACACGCACCACGTGGTCGACGCCTGGGCGCGCAGCTTCATCCCGGCCGACGGCCGCATCCCGACGCAGGACCTGCTCGCCGACATGACCCGCGGCATCCGCCGCAACTTCACCTACCTCGCCCGCAGCGAGAAGGGCGTGCAGGACCCGGTGACGACGCTCCGCCTGAAGCGCGGATCGTGCCGCGACTTCGCGGTGCTGATGATGGAGGGCGTCCGCTCCCTCGGCATGGCGGCGCGCTTCGTCTCCGGCTACCTCTACAATCCGCGCAACGACCGCGACCGCCACGTCGGCGGCGGCTCGACCCATGCCTGGGTCGGCGTCTATCTTCCCGGGGCCGGCTGGATCGAGTTCGACCCGACCAACGGCATCGTCGGCAATCGCGACCTGATCCGCGTCGCCATCGCCCGCGACCCGCGGCAGGCGGTGCCGTTGCACGGGTCGTATTTCGGTCTGGCGAGCGACGACCTCGGCATGCGCGTCGACGTCGCCGTGACCGAGAAGCCGGCGCTGGAGCTCGCCCCCGCGCAATAGGGGTACCGACACGCCGGTGCGGGCATCATGAACGTATGCTTCGTTGAGGAAGGTTGGCAGGTGGCGCGATGAAGATCAGGACCGGTTTCGATATCGCCTTCGATTCGGCGCAGCCGATGCCGATGATCCTGATGCTCAGCGTCCACCCGTCGCGGCTGCCGGACCTGCTGTCGCCGCAGGCGATCGCCTTCGATCCGCCGATCCCCTGCCACCAGTATGAGGACGGCTTCGGCAACATCTGCCATCGCATCGTCGCGCCGCCCGGGCTGCTGACGATCTCGGCCGACTTCACGGTGCAGGATTCCGGGCAGCCCGACGCGTTCGTGCCGGATGCGCGGCAGATCCCGGTGCAGGACCTGCCCGACGAGGTCCTCGTCTACCTGCTGGGCTCGCGCTACTGCGACACCGACAAGCTTTCGCAGACCGCGTGGTCGTTGTTCGGCAGCACGCCGGAAGGTTGGGCGCGCGTCCAGGCGATCGTCGACTACACCCACGAGCGCATCCGCTTCGACTACATGCGCGCCGACGCCACCCGCAGCGCTCATGACGGCTTCATGCAGCGCGAGGGCGTGTGCCGCGACTTCGCGCACCTGGCCGTCACCTTCTGCCGCTGCATGAACATCCCGGCGCGTTACTGCACCGGCTATCTCGGCGACATCGGCGTTCCGAAGGATCCGGCGCCGATGGACTTCTCCGCCTGGTTCGAGGTCTACCTCGAAGGGCCGCAGGGCGGGTGCTGGTACACCTTCGACGCCCGCCACAACACGCCGCGCATCGGGCGGATCGTGATGGCGCGCGGGCGCGACGCCACCGACGTCGCGATCACCACCAACTTCGGCTACGCGCCCCTCGCCCGCTTCGACGTGCACACCGACGAGGTGGCGTGATCGCGCGCCCTCGATCGGCGCGACGACGTCTTCGCGGCTTACGTATTCCCACGCTCCTGAAATCTTCGCCGGCCCGTGGAACCCTCTGCCTATGCTCACGCTTGTAATAGCAAAGGTTACTGCACAGGTAGGCCACATCATGAAGACCTCAGCCACCGCTCTCGCCGCCCTCCTCGGACTCTCGATTGTTGCCAGCGTGCCGGCCATGGCCGCCTCGACCTACGATCCCTTCGGCACCGATGCCGGATACGAGGAAGATCAGTCCTACGGTTACCAGGGTACGCAGAGCCGTGACTATTACGGCCAGCGTCCCGTCTACGAGCCGGGCTACGGCCAGGGCGTGCAGGCCGCGCCGCAGGCGCAGGTCCAGCCGATCCAGCGCGAGATCGTGGCGTTCAACGGCAACTATGCTCCGGGCACGGTCGTCGTCTCGACCGCCGAGCGTCGCCTGTACTTCGTGATGCCCAACGGCGAGGCGATCCGCTACGGCGTCGGCGTCGGCCGTCCCGGCTTCACCTGGTCGGGCACCAAGACCGTGACCGCCAAGAAGGAGTGGCCGTCGTGGACGCCCCCGGCCGCGATGATCGCCCGCCGCCCCGACCTGCCGCGCTACATGGCCGGCGGCATCGAGAACCCGCTCGGCGCCCGCGCCATGTACATCGGCAACACCGAATACCGCATCCACGGCTCGAACGAGCCGGACACGATCGGCCAGGCCGTGTCCTCGGGTTGCATCCGGATGACCAACGACGACGTCACCGACCTCTACGAGCGCGTGAAGGTCGGCGCCAAGGTCGTGGTCCTGAACTGATCCGACAGCGCACCTGTCTGCGAAATCATGAGGGCCGCGTCATCCGAGAGGGTGGCGCGGCCCGTCTCGTCTGAACACCTCGGCGCCGCTTCGCTCGGCTCAACGGGGCCGAGCCCTGCGCCGGCGATCCGGCGCAGCCGCCGATACGGAGACGCAGGAGGCGTCGGGCGCGCATTCGAGATCTCCGCCTCGCGGTGCGAAGGCGGTCGCGCGTCAGGGCACGACGCGGCCGACCGCCGTCTGCGGCTGGCTGAACGAGGCGATCGGCATGTCGCAGAAGCAGCGCGCGCCCAGCGGCCGCGGGCCCGGAAGCGGGCAGGAATAGGGCTGCGGACCGGTCAGGCCCTGCTGGACCGCATCGCAGTTCAGGCCGACCGGGCGGGCCGGGACCGGCCGCTCGCGCCGCCGCGGGTAGGCCGGGCGCTCGTCGTAGGCCGGGCGCTCGTCGTACCCGCGGGGCGGCGCGTCGTAATACTGGGCGTCGGCGGCCTGCACGGTCAAGGTCGTGAGCAGGGCGGCGAGGCCGAGGCGTGTGATCTGTCGCATGGCATCCCTATCGGCGGAACGTCGGAACCCTGTTCGGGCGGATGCAGGCATGCTCGCGGAAACCCGGCGAAAACGAGACGGCCCGCCCCCGACGATCGGAGGCGGGCCGGTGAGCGATTGCCGGTGCCCCGTCCCCCGGAGGGGCGGGCATGGTTTCAAGGGCTCAGTGCGTCGCCTTGTTGGCGGCGTCCTGTGCATCGTGCGCCGCCTGCTTGGCGGCATCCGTGCCCTGCTCCATCGCCTTGCGGGCGTTGTCGGCACCTTCCTGCATCACGGACTTCGCGCGCTCGGCACCCTGCTGCATCGCGCTCTGGGCGAGACCGCCGAAATCCTTGGCCTGCGCCTGGATCGCGGCGAACTGGCTGCGCACGAACTCGGCCTGATGCTGCATCGCCTCCTGCACGTCCTTCGAGCGGACGAGCTTCTGGGCGAGGTCGAAGGCGGCGTTGACGTTCTGCTCGGCATACTCGAAGCCGCGGGCGGACACGTCCTTCACGCTGGTCCGGGTCGCCTCGGTGGACCCGGTCACGGTCTCCGCGGTGCGGCGTGCGGCGCCGATGAAGCTGTCGAAGGCCTTGCGGGCCTGGTCGACGCTCTTCTCGGCGAAATCGCGCATCTCGGTCGGGACTTCGTAGGTCGGGGGGGTGCTCATCGCTCGTCTCCTCTCACGTTGCCGGTTGATGCATCATTGTGCGCTGCACAATAACACAGGTATCATCGTACGCCACCCGGCGAGGCAGCATTAACGTTGATGCGAGGTAAACGTGTGACGGGCGCGAGAAAGGTCCAGCACCCTTTGGCGCTCCGCCTACAATAAGCACGGTACAATCATATTTCCGTAACCGAACGGGCCGGGACGCGGCCGATGGGGACACTTCGTTGAACGTTGGCGACAGCACGCGTGCAGGCCTCACGGCCGCTCTGGAGGCCTGGGCGGCCGATCCCGTCCTCGCCGCGACGCTGGCTGATTCGGCGCGGGCCTACCTCGTCCTCGACGGGGCCGCGACGGCGATCCTGCACGCCTCCGCCGCGGCCGTCCCGTTCCGCGACGCGGTCTCGGACGAAGCCGGGACGCTGAACCCGGCCCTCGCCGGCCACATCCGTGCCGTCGGCGGCACCGCGCGGCCGCGGCTGGTGCGCCTGCGCCTCGATCCGCGGCGGATCGCGCCGCCGACCGCCTGCCTGATCGCCGGCGGCACGATCGACGGCGCCCCCGCCCTGCTCCTGATCGCGGTCGGTCCCCTCCCCGCCTTCCGCCCGCGCCCGGTTCCGCCCGCGACCACGGATCGGCCGGACGATCACGTCATGCCGGCCGCTCCGGTCGCGGCCGCGGCGCCGATCGCGCTCGATCCGGGCGACGCGGTCGTGCCCATGGCCGGCGATCGCTTCGTCTGGCGGAGCGATGCCGCGGACCGCCTCGCGACGATCTCCGGGGCATCGTTCGGGCCGCTCGCGCCGCGCCTCGTCGGGCACAGCTGGGCCGACCTCGCCGGGGCCGGCCGCTTGCGCGATGCAGACGCGTTCCTCGCCGCGGTCGGATCCCGGCGCACGTTTCGGGCGCTGCCGGCCGTGCTGGACGCCGGCCCGATCGGTGCGCTCGCCCTCGACCTGTCCGGCGCCTGCCTCGGCCGCAGCGGCGACACGTTCTCGGGATTGGGCGGGTACGGCGTGGTGCGCGCGGTGATTGCACCGTCGGCAGCCTTGGAACCCCCGACCGATGCGGCGCAAGCCTGTCCGGATCCGGTCGTCCCCGTTCCCGATCCCCAACTGCCCGACGCCGTCTCCCCGCCCGACGCGGAGGCGGCCCGCCCGGGCTCCGCGGGAGCCGATCGCACGCTGCCCGACATCCGCAAGGCCGCGTGGCCGCCGGCGACGATCACCGCCGCCCGCTTCGGCAGCCCTTGGGCCGGCGATCCATTCGCGCGCGATCCCTGGTCCGGTGCCCGCGGCCCGGCGCCGGTGCCCGATATCAACGCCGCCCCTGCGCCGATCGCGGTCCTGCCGGACTCCGAGCCGGCGCCCGTCGAGCAGAGCCCGCCCAGCGAAAGCCCGGTCGCGGTGCAGGAGGGCGCCGACGCCGCCCTGTCGGTGACCGAGCACGCGGCCTTCCGCGAGATCGCCCGCGCGCTCGGTGCCCGCTACGCCGGCGACGACGAGATCCGGGACCCGGCCGACGCCGCGGATGCGCGCGGCGCGGGCGGAGCGGTGATGCCGTTCCCGACGCCCAGGGTCGCGGAGCCCGAGACGCCGGTGCAGCCGGACGACGTCGCTCCGCCCCTGGACGACCTCCCCCTTTCGATGCTGATCCACCGCGGCGACGCGGTGCTGGCGGCCAACCGCCGCCTCCTCGACCTCACCGGATACGCCGACCTCGCGAGCCTTCAGGCCGCGGGCCTCCATCGCCTGTTCCCCGGGCTTGCCCCGGCCGACCGCGTCGCCGGTACCGGCGTCTCCGCCGGCCCGCGCATCGTCGAGATCGCGCAGGGCGGCAGCCGTCCGGTCGCCATCGAGCGCGGGCCGACGACCTGGAGAGGAGAGCCGGCGACCTGCATGATCCTGCGCGTGGTCGACGAGGCCGATCCGGCCCGCGAGCGGGCGGCCGAACGCCTCGCCCAGTCGTTTCGCGACGGCCACGCCGCGGACGCGCGTGCGACCCTCGACGCCCTCGACGACGGCGTCGTCACCCTCGACCCGGCCTCCCGCATCGTCGCGATGAACCGGGCCGCCGCCGGCCTGTTCGGATGCGATCCCCGCGAGGTGGTCGGCACCGGCTTCGACACCCTGTTCGAGGCCGCGCAGCGCGACGCGGTGCGTGCCGGCATCGCCGGACTCGGCACCGAGACGCGCATCGCCGCCGCCGGTGGCCGTCCGCTGACGCTGCGCGTGTCCGGCCGGGACGGGGCCCGCGTCGCCCTGCTGCGGCCTGCGCCCGACGATGCCGCGCGGGCGCGGCCGGACTTCGATCGCGCGGCCTTCCTCGACCGCCTCGATCGCGAGATCCGCACGCCGGTCGAGGGGATCGTCGGCCTCGCCGACGGCATCCTCGCGGAGCCGCACGGGCCGGTCGACGAACGCTACCGCACGACGCTGCGCGCGATCCGAGCGGCGGGCGACCACGTGCGCGGCCTCGTCTCCGACCTGATCGACATCGCCACCATCGAATCCGGCGGCCTCGCGCTGTCCGTCCGGCCGCTGCCCCTGAACGAGCTGGTCTCCGGCTGCGTCGAGCTGCTGCAGCCCGAGGCGGCGCGCGGCCGCATCGTCCTGCGCACCAGCTTCTCGCCGGATCTCGCACCCCTGGAGGCGGACGAGCCTTCCCTGCGGCAGGCGGCGCTGACGGTGATCGGCGAGGCGATCCGCGCGACGGCGGCCGGCGGCCAGGTGATCGTCTCGACGACGCCGGGCGAGCGCGGCGGCATCGCGCTGAAGGTGCGCGGCACCGGCCCGGGCGCACGCTCCGCCGAGCCCGAGGACGGGCACGACTCCCGCAGCGGCAGCGAGTCGCACGTCGCCGGGCTCGGATTGCCTCTGACCAAGGCCCTGGTCGAGGCCAATCACGGTTCGCTGCGCATCTCGACCCGGGGCAACGACGGCACCCTGGTGGAGATTCTTCTCCCAGGAACGGAATTCCGGACGGGGTGAGTGGCACGCCGAGACAATCCCCGGCCTTTGTCAGAGGAGCGGTTCGAAATTCGTCGTCACCGTTAGACTCTTCAAGCGGGGCCGTGCAGACCATCCCACCGAGGGACGACGGCGGGACTTAGGGTCGGGCTCGAACGGGCCCCGACCTTGGGGCAGGAAAACCGGCTTGACAGCGCTCTCCGGGCGCCCCTAGCAGGAATTGTGTCGCCTCCGGCCGGATGCGGGTCGGGCGGGGGGCGGCGATTGGTGTTACGACGACGACGACGATAATCTTTGGAAGCCCCGGCTGCGCGGACAACTGCGATACGATCGGGCACCAATCAGGGAGACGCGAGATGGACGGGAAGGTCGTCGAGGTTCGGGACACATGGCGCGAGGGCGCCCATGTGGACGACGCCAAGTATCGCGAGATGTACGCCGCCTCGGTTGCCGACCCGAACGCGTTCTGGGGCGAGCACGGCAAGCGCATCGACTGGATGACGCCGTTCTCCAAGGTCAAGAACGCCAGCTTCGAGCCGGGCCAGGTCTCGATCAAGTGGTTCGAGGACGGCAAGACCAACGTCGCCTACAATTGCGTCGATCGGCACCTCGAGACCCGCGGCGACCAGACCGCGATCATCTGGGAAGGCGACGACCCGAACGAGTCGAAGCACATCACCTACCGCGAGCTGCATGCGCAGGTCTGCCGGATGGCGAACGTGCTGCGCAACCGCGGGGTCGAGAAGGGTGATCGCGTCACGATCTACATGCCGATGATCCCCGAGGCCGCCTACGCCATGCTGGCCTGCGCGCGCCTCGGCGCCGTGCACTCCATCGTCTTCGGCGGCTTCTCGCCCGATTCGCTGGCCTCGCGCATCGAGGGCTGCGCCTCGAAGATCGTGATCACCGCGGACGAGGGCCTGCGCGGCGGGCGCAAGGTGCCGCTGAAGGCGAACGTCGACGCGGCGATCGCGCGCCTCGGCAAGGACGTCGTCGACCACGTCGTCGTGGTGCGCCGCACCGGCAGCGACGTGGCGATGGAGCCGGGCCGCGACGTGTACTACCACGAGGCCGCCGAGCAGGTGACCGACGAGTGCCCGGCCGAGGCCGTGGAGGCCGAGCACCCGCTCTTCATCCTCTACACCTCGGGCTCGACCGGCCAGCCCAAGGGCGTGGTCCACACCACCGGCGGCTACCTCGTCTACGCGTCGATGACGCACCAGTACGTCTTCGACTACCGCGAGGGCGAGGTGTACTGGTGCACCGCCGACGTCGGCTGGGTCACCGGCCACAGCTACATCGTCTACGGGCCGCTCGCCAACGGCGCGACGACGCTGATGTTCGAGGGCATTCCGACCTACCCGTCGAATTCCCGGTTCTGGGACGTGGTCGACAAGCACAAGGTCAACATCTTCTACACCGCCCCGACCGCGATCCGCTCGCTGATGGGCGGCGGCGAAGGGCCGGTGAAGAAGACCTCGCGGGCCAGCCTGCGCGTGCTCGGGTCGGTCGGCGAGCCGATCAACCCGGAGGCCTGGGACTGGTACTACAAGGTCGTCGGCGACTCGCGCTGCGCCATCGTCGACACCTGGTGGCAGACCGAGACCGGCGGCATCCTGATCACCCCGCTGCCCGGCGCGACCCGGCTGAAGCCCGGCTCGGCCACGCGCCCGTTCTTCGGCGTGCAGCCGGCGATGGTCGATGCCGAGGGCAAGGTCCTGGACGGGCCGTGCGAGGGCAACCTCTGCATCACCGAATCCTGGCCCGGCCAGATGCGCACCGTCTACGGCGACCACGAGCGCTTCGAGCAGACCTACTTCTCGACCTATCCGGGCAAGTACTTCACCGGCGACGGCGCCCGCCGCGACGCGGACGGCTATTACTGGATCACCGGCCGGGTCGACGACGTGATCAACGTCTCGGGTCACCGCATGGGCACCGCCGAGGTCGAGTCCTCGCTGGTCGCCCATGCGAAGGTCGCCGAGGCGGCGGTCGTCGGCTACCCGCACAACCTCAAGGGCCAGGGCATCTACGCCTACGTCACCCTCAACGAGGGCGAGGAGGGCGACGACGCGCTGCGCAAGGAGCTCGTGACCTGGGTCCGCAAGGACATCGGGCCGATCGCCTCGCCGGACCTGATCCAGTTCGCTCCCGGCCTGCCCAAGACCCGCTCGGGCAAGATCATGCGCCGCATTCTGCGCAAGATCGCCGAGGACGACTTCTCCTCGCTCGGCGACACCTCGACGCTCGCCGAGCCCGCGGTGGTCGACGACCTGATCGAGAATCGACAGAACCGCGCCGTCTAGGGCCGGTCTGCGACGACGGGCGGGCCTCGACCCGCTCACCGAGGCGGATGCCCCAGGGCGTCCGCCTCCAACATGCAAAAAATGCAGTCACGTCGACCGGAAGGCGGGCCCGATCGCGGGTACCCCTTCATCGGAGGGAGCACACATGTCCATCACCAGAAGCGGCCTCGACGGCCGCCCCGCCCCAGCGGTGCCGCGGCCCGGCAGCACCTCGTCCGGACCCGCCTACGACGAAGTCGCGAAGAGCCCGATCTTCCGCCAGCTCGTCCAAGAGCGCACGAGCTTCGGCTGGATCCTCACCGGCCTGATGCTGCTCGTCTATTTCGGCTTCATCGGCCTGATCGCCTTCGACAAGAGCCTGCTCGCGGTGAAGCTCGGCAGCGGCACCGCGTCGGTCGGCCTTCTCATGGGGGTCGTCGTGATCCTCTTCGCCTTCCTCCTCACCGGCCTCTACGTCATGCGCGCCAACACCCGCTACGACGCCCTGGCCGCCGAACTCAAGCGGAGCCTCGGACGATGATCCGCACCCTGTCATTCCTGGGAGCCGCCCTGCTGTCCGGCCCCGCGCTCGCGGCCGGCCCCGACATGGGCGCCGTGCAGCAGCAAGCGACGAACTGGCCGGCCATCGGCATGTTCCTGTTCTTCGTGCTGTTCACGCTGGGCATCACCTACAAGGCGGCCAAGGGCACCAAGTCCGCGGCCGACTTCTACGCCGCCGGCGGCGGCATCTCGGCCGGCACGAACTCGCTGGCGATCGCCGGCGACTACATGTCGGCGGCCTCGTTCCTCGGGATCTCCGGCCTCGTCTACACCTCGGGCTTCGACGGGCTGATCTACTCCACCGGCTTCCTCGTCGGCTGGCCGATCGTGCTGTTCCTGATCGCCGAGCGCCTGCGCAACCTCGGCAAGTTCACCTTCGCCGACGTGGCGAGCTTCCGCCTCGACCAGACCTCGATCCGCATCATCTCCGCGACCGGAACGCTGGTCGTGGTGGCGTTCTACCTGATCGCCCAGATGGTCGGCGCGGGGAAGCTGATCCAGCTGCTGTTCGGCCTGCCCTACCTCTACGCGGTGGTGATCGTCGGCGTGCTGATGATCGTCTACGTCGCCTTCGGCGGCATGAAGGCCACCACCTGGGTGCAGGTGATCAAGGCCTGCCTGCTGCTCGGCGGCGCCACCTTCATGGCCGGGGCCGTGCTGCTCAAGTACGGCTTCAACCCGGAGGCGCTGTTCGCCTCGGCCGTCGCCACGCATCCGAAGGGCGACGCGATCATGGCGCCCGGCGGCCTCGTGTCGAACCCGGTCGAGGCGATCTCGCTCGGCGTCGGCCTGATGTTCGGCACCGCCGGCCTGCCGCACATCCTGATGCGCTTCTTCACCGTCTCGGACGCCCAGGCCGCCCGCAAGTCGGTGTTCTACGCCACCGGCCTGATCGGCTACTTCTACATCCTCACCTTCATCATCGGCTTCGGCGGCATCGCCCTGCTGATGTCGGATCCGTCCTACTTCAAGCTCGGGCCGGCCGGCGCGTTCGACAAGCTGAAGGACATGCTCGGCGGGACCAACATGGTCGCCGTCAACCTCGCCAACGCGGTCGGCGGGCCGTACTTCCTCGGCTTCATCTCGGCGGTGGCGTTCGCGACCATCCTCGCGGTCGTCGCCGGGTTGACGCTGGCCGGTGCGTCCGCCGTCAGCCACGACCTCTACGCCCAAGTGATCGCCCGCGGGCGCACCACCGAGAAGCACGAGGTCAACCTCTCGAAGATCGCGGCGGTGGTGATCGGCATCGTGGCGATCTACCTCGGCTACGTGTTCGAGAACCAGAACGTGGCGTTCATGGTCGGCCTCGCCTTCTCGGTCGCGGCGAGCTGCAACTTCCCGGTCCTGGCCATGTCGATCCTGTGGCGCGGCACCACGACCTGGGGCGCGTTGCTCGGCGGCCTCGTCGGGCTGATCTCGGCGGTGACGATGGTGGTGCTCTCGAAGGCCGTGTGGGTCGCGACGCTCGGCCACGCGGCGGCGATCTTCCCCTACGACAACCCGGCGCTGTTCTCGATGCCGCTGGCGTTCGCGACGATCTGGATCGTCTCGACGCTTGACAAGTCGCGGCGGGCCGAGCGCGAGCGCGCCGCCTTCGAAGCGCAGTTCGTGCGCTCGGAGACCGGCATCGGTGCGGAGGGCGCCCACGCGCACTGACGCCCGCCACACCGGCGACGCCTTTCGAGGGGGCGCGGCATCCGCCGCGCCCCCTTCTTCGTCGCGGCACGGCTCCGCGACAGGCCTGCTTCGCGCACGAGCCGAAGCAAACCTGTTACAACGTCTTCATTCCTTCCGTTCCGCCCGTCCGACCTGTTGGCAGAATCGAGGCCTCGGGTAACAATCGCGTGTTCGGTTCTTGCCGAACGGCCGGACGACGCGAGCGCGTCGTCCCAAGCCCGGTTCCGCGAAAGGAGCACCGGGACACGACGGATCGGGAGGAATTTCAAGATGGTTGCTGCAACCGCAGTCCCACGGCCGGGAGACGCGGCACGGCCGATGACCTCGGCCGAGAAGCGCGTGATCTTCGCGTCGTCCCTCGGCACCGTGTTCGAGTGGTACGACTTCTACCTCTACGGCTCGCTCGCCGCGATCATCGGGGCGCAGTTCTTCTCGGCCTACCCGCCGGCCACGCGCGACATCTTCGCGTTGCTCGCCTTCGCCGCCGGCTTCATCGTCCGCCCGTTCGGCGCCCTGGTGTTCGGCCGCGTCGGCGACCTCGTCGGCCGCAAGTACACCTTCCTCGTCACCATCCTGATTATGGGCCTGTCGACCTTCATCGTCGGCATCCTGCCCAACGCCGAGACCATCGGCATCGCGGCGCCGATCATCCTGATCGTGCTGCGCCTCGCGCAGGGCCTCGCGCTCGGCGGCGAGTACGGCGGTGCCGCGACCTACGTCGCCGAACACGCCCCGAACGGACGGCGCGGCTTCTACACGAGCTGGATCCAGACCACCGCGACGCTCGGCCTGTTCCTGTCGCTGCTGGTGATCCTGGCGACCCGCTCGTTCACCGGCGAGGAGGCGTTCAAGGCTTGGGGCTGGCGCATCCCGTTCCTGGTCTCGGTGCTGCTGCTCGGCATCTCGGTCTGGATCCGCCTGCAGCTCTCCGAGTCGCCGGCCTTCAAGAAGATGAAGGAGGAAGGCACCACCTCCAAGGCGCCGCTGACGGAGGCCTTCGGCCAGTGGAAGAACGCCAGAATCGCGCTCATCGCCCTGTTCGGCCTCGTCGCGGGCCAGGGCGTGGTCTGGTACACGGGCCAGTTCTACGCGCTGTTCTTCCTGCAATCGATCCTGAAGGTTGACGGCTACACCGCGAACCTGCTGATCGCCTGGTCGCTCCTGCTCGGCACCGGCTTCTTCGTGTTCTTCGGCTGGCTCTCGGACAAGATCGGCCGCAAGCCGATCATCCTGGCCGGCTGCGCGATCGCCGCCGCGAGCTTCTTTCCGCTGTTCCACGGGCTCACCTCGGTGGCGAACCCGGCGCTCGAGCGGGCGATCGACCAGGTGAAGGTCACGGTGGTGGCCGATCCGAAGGAGTGCGGGAACCTGTTCAACCCGGTCGGCACCCGCGTGTTCTCGGCGCCGTGCGACCTCGCCCGTGACTTCCTCTCGAAGTCGTCGGTGAAGTACGCCACCGAAGCCGGCCCCGCCGGCCAGCCGACCGTGGTCAAGGTCAACGACACCGCCGTGCCGTTCCCCGCCGGCAGCCCGGCCGCGGACTTCAACAAGGCCGCCACCGCGGCCCTGCAGGCGGCGGGCTACCCGAAGGCGAACGACGCCGGCATCGTGAAGATGTCGAATCCGTTCGACATCTTCCGGCCGCAGGTGGCGAGCGTGATCGGGCTGCTGTTCGTCCTCGTCCTGTTCGTGACGATGGTCTACGGGCCGATCGCGGCGATGCTGGTCGAGCTGTTCCCGACCCGGATCCGCTACACCTCGATGTCCCTGCCCTACCACATCGGCAACGGCTGGTTCGGCGGCCTGCTCCCGGCCACCGCCTTCGCGATGGTCGCCCAGACCGGCGATATCTATTACGGCCTCTGGTACCCGATCGTCATCGCCGTCGCGACGGTGATCATCGGCCTGTTCCTGGTGCCCGAGACCAAGGACCGCGACATCTACGCCGACGCGGACGCCCCGGCCCCGCGCCGCTGAGCGACGAGATCGTCGCCGCGCACGGATCGGCACGACAACGAGAAGGCCCCGCCGGTCGGCGGGGCCTTCCCTCATTCGAAGGGGCTGCGACGCCGCTCAGTGCCGGAAGTGGCGCACCCCCGTGAACACCATCGCCAGCCCAGCCGCGTCGGCGGCGCGGATCACGTCGTCGTCCCGCATCGAGCCGCCGGGCTGGATCACGGCGGTGGCGCCGGCCTCGGCCGCCGCCATCAGGCCGTCGGCGAAGGGGAAGAACGCGTCGGAGGCCACCACCGCGCCGACCGCGAGGCTGTCCGGGAGGCCGAGGCGCTGGGCACCCTCGGCGGCCTTCCAGGCGGCGATGCGCGAGGAGTCGACCCGCGACATCTGCCCGGCGCCGATGCCGACGGTGGCGCCGCCCTTGGCGTAGACGATGGCGTTCGACTTCACGTGCTTGGCGACCCGGTAGGCGAAGCGCAGGTCGGCGAGCTCGGCTTCCGTCGGCGCGCGCCGCGTGACCACATTCAGCGCCATGTCGTCGACGACCATGGCGTCGCGGCCCTGCACCAGCAGGCCTCCGGCGAGCGTGCGCACGGTCTCGCCCGCGGCCCGCGGGTCCGGCAGGCCGCCGGCGAGCAGCAGGCGCAGGTTCTTCTTGGCGGCGACGATCGCGATCGCCTCCTCCGACGCCTCGGGAGCGATGATGACCTCGGTGAAGATCTTGACGATCTCGCGGGCGGCATCCGCGTCGAGGGGCCTGTTGAGGGCGACGATGCCGCCGAAGGCCGAGGTCGGGTCGCAGGCGAGCGCACGGGCATAGGCCTCGGTCAGGCTCGCGCCCTCGGCGACGCCGCAGGGATTGGCGTGCTTGATGATCGCCACCGCCGCCGCGCGGGCCGGATCGAACTCGGCGACGCACTCGTAGGCCGCGTCGGTGTCGTTGAGGTTGTTGTAGGACAGGTCCTTGCCCTGCACCTGCCGTGCAGTGGCGATCCCGGCCCGCGCGATCCCCGGCGCGCGGTAGAAGGCGGCCGCCTGGTGCGGGTTCTCGCCGTAGCGCAGGCCCTGCGCGAGCTGGCCGCCGAAGCTGCGGAACGGTGCCGTGCCGGCGGCTTCCACGTGGGCGGACATCCAGTTGGCGATCGCCGCATCGTAGGCCGCGGTGCGGGCATAGGCCTTCTGGGCGAGTTGCCGGCAGAAGGGCCGGGTGAGCGTGCCGCCGCCCTGCGCCAGCGCCTCCAGAACCGCGCCGTAGTCGGAGACGTCCGTCACCACCGCGACGTCGGCATGGTTCTTGGCCGCCGCGCGGATCATCGCCGGCCCGCCGATGTCGATGTTCTCGACGCAGTCGTCGTAGTCGCGTCCGGCCGCGATCGTCGCCTCGAACGGGTAGAGGTTGACCACCAGCAGGTCGATCGCGCCGATGCCGTGGGCGGCGAGCGCGGCCTGGTGCTCGGGGTTGTCGCGGATGGCGAGCAACCCGCCATGCACCGCCGGATGAAGCGTCTTCACCCGGCCGTCCATCATCTCGGGGAAGCCGGTGAGCTCGGCGACCTCGGTGACCGGCAGCCCGGCCTCGGTCAGCGCCTTGTGGGTTCCGCCGGTGGAGACCAGGGCGATGCCGCGCGCGCTCAGGGCGCGGGCGAAGTCGACGAGCCCCGCTTTGTCGGAGACGGAAAGGAGCGCGCGGGCAACCCGCACCTGATCATGCGACATCGTGGGTCTTGTCGTTTCGAGGGTGTTCCGGGCGCGGTAGCACGAATGGCCGCCGCCGGGCCAGAAGGCCGGTCAGGCCGCCGCGCTCGGCGTGCGTCCGGGTGCCGAGGCGAGGCGCTGGAACGTCCAGTCGACGCGCACGTCGTCGTGGACGGCCACGTGCAGCACGATCTGGTCGGTGCGGCGCGCGCCGGTGAGGCCGGCGAAGTAGACGCTCTCCTCCAGCCGGATCTCGGCGCCGGTGGCATGGAAGGTCCAGACCTCGCCGAGCGGCGAGGACAGCTCGAGCCCGTCCTCCTGAAGGCGCACCGCGATCGCCGGGTGCAGGTGGAAGCGGATCGCCACGTCCTGCGTCCGCGGCCGGCCCTTCCTCGCGGACGCGCGCAGGAACGCGTCCTGCCCGTCGAGCCGCCCCTCGGCGCCGGCGAGCTGCCAGCGTCGCTCGTGGACGATGCCGTGGTCGCGGGCGTAGCCGTCGTGCCGGGCGGCGAGCACGGTGGAGGCGCCCTCGTCGCTGCGCTCGGCCTTCACCGCCGCCGGCCCGCGCAAAACCACGGGGCCGACGCGGCGTTCGAGCCACCGCGCCGCGACGCGTTCGCCCCACCACCCGCCGGACCCGAGGAAGCGGCAGGACGATGCGTCGGCGACGCAAGCGGTGGAGTGGGCGGCCGTGGTGCGGGCGAGCCGGCGCAGCTCTGGGCCGCTCGCGGGCAGGCCGCAATTGATCACGATCCGCTGCGGCCCGCTCGACATCTCGAACGACAGGCAGCCGGCCCCGGCATTGAGCGAGTACGGCAGCGGCGGCGGGGCGCCGACGTCGGCGATGACGACGATGCGGCCGCCTTCCAGCCGCTCGTAGCCGGAATTCGGCGCGTGCATCATCGGCTGCGCCAGGGCGCCGTCGTAGATCAGCAGCGTCGCGAGGTGGTCGGCGGCCGTCGCGCCCATGCCGTTGAAATGGCTCAGCGAGGCGTCGGCGTGGCGCAGCAGGCGCAGCAGCGGCAGCATCCGGTCGATGGCGCGCAGCAGGGCCTCGGGCGGCTCGACGCTGCGGCTGAGATAGCTCTGGCGCAGGGGCAGCAGGTCGAGGAGCAGCTCCATCGCGAAGCGCGGATCGCGCGAGCGGTGGCCGCCGTCCGGCATGATCTGGCGGTCGAGCTCGCGCGACAGCACGCGGGTGGCGCGCCGCAGGATCGGCTGGATGCCCTCGCAGCACAGCCCGGCGAAGCAGAGCGCGACGGCCGCGTTCAGCCGCCATTGCGGCGGCACCCCGCGCCGCAGGTCGCGCTCGAGCTGCTGCGCCCCGCGGGCCAGTGCCCTGAGGAAGGTCTGGTAGAAGGCGTGGTCGGCCCCTTCCAGCACCAGCGGCGACTGGCTCAGGAACGAGATCAGCCGGCGGGCGGCCACCGGCGTCTGGCGCGCCAGCGTCGGGTCGCCGCGCCCGGCCACGAAATCGGCCACGAAGGCGCGGGCGTTGGCGCGGGCAAGCGCCGTGTCGGCGGCGCGCAGGTGCCTGAGCCAGCCGAAGCCGTAGAGCACGTCGGCCCATTCCGGCGAGGGCGGCGTGTAGTCGAACGGCGAGCCGCCGCTCACCGCGAGCGAGCGCCCGGCGAAGACGAAGAGCCCGGCATAGATGTCGTCGGCGAAGGTGGCGTCGGAGGTGCGCAGGTCGTGCGGCGCGATCACGAGGCCGGTGACGCGGACGCGGGCGAGGATGTCCGGCGGCGCGGTGAAGCGGGCCGAGGCGGCGCGTGCGGTCCGGGCGACCTCGCGTCCGACCAGCCGATACAAGCGCCAGCGATCAGCCCCCCAACGCACGCAGTTCCCCTGAAGGCCGGTGCGCGGAGATCGGCGCCGGTCACTCTCACGATCAAGCTAGAGCGGGCGTCTTAACCATCGGTTTACGATCTGTCATTGCTGGAGGTGACGGGTGCCGCGGCGCCGGCCGACCGTTTCCCCGTGCCGGGTCGCCCGCCATGCTGCCTGATGGTCTCTGAATCCAAGGCTCCGCAAGACGCGGGCGATCGTGCCAAGCTCGTCGCCAACGAGAGCGCCAAGCTCACCGCGACCTACGTGAACGGCGTCGCCATCGCGATCCTGGCCGTGGGCGGCCTTGCACCTGTCTTCTCCGGGCGGCTCGCCGGCATCGACTTCGGAGCTGCGCTCCTGGGCGCCAACCTTCTCCTTTGCGCGATGACGAGTGCGGCCCTACATTGGCTCGGACGCAGAATTCTCAGGACCCTCCGATGAGCGATCCGCACGTTCTGTTGATGTTCGCCTTTCCGATTTGCGGATTGATGCTCGGCCTCTGGGCGTTTTGGCTGACGCGGCGAGCGCACGACTAGACTGCACGACGAGACGGGTCGTGGGACGACGCGGCTTGGCGCCGGCCGCCGTCCCTGTGGAAACCGATGAAAGCGGGGACGATCGGGCCGATTCGACGGTTCGTTGCCGGCAAAGTCTTGAACGCCCTAAGCCGTTTACCCGCCGAGCTTTTTTCCGATGTATCGAAGACGGCATCCAGCACCTGCCGGGGGGCAGCGTCGATGCGGTTCGATATCACCGAGGATCCGAGCGGCCTTTGGCTGTGGACGCTGGTCGACGACCGCAACGGACCGGTGGTGTGCTCGCCCGTCCGGTTCCGGACCCAGGTCCAGGCCTATGCCGACGTCGCCGCCTTCAAGGCGATGGTGTCGGGCGCCGGCGTGCTGGTCGGGCGCGGCCCGAAGCGCCGCAACTCCGGTGACGGCGGCGGTCAGCTCGGCCTGCTCTGAGCGTCACGACGGCCCCAGCGCCGCGCCGAACGCGCGTAGGTTGCTCCGCATCATGTCGAGATAGGTCGATGCCGGGCCGGCCGCCCCGGACAGCGCGTCGGAATAGACCTTGTCGCCGATCCGCGCGCCGCTCTCGCGCGAGACCTGCTGCATCAGGCGCGGGTCGGCGATGGTCTCGATGAACACCGCCGGCACCTTGTCCTGGCGGACCTGCCGGATGATCCGGGCGACGTCCTGCGGGCTCGCCTCGCTGTCGGTCGAGACCCCCTGCGGCGCCAGGAAGGTCAGGCCGTAGGCGGCGCTGAAGTAGCCGAAGGCGTCGTGCGTGGTGATGACCTTGCGGTGCTCGGGGGGAATCCTGGCGAGCGTCGCGCGGATCTCGGCGTCGACCGCGTCGAGCCGGGCGAGATAGGCCTCGGCGTTGCGGGCGTAGTCGGCGGCATGGCCCGGATCGACCCTCGCCAGGCCATCGCGGATGTTGGCGACGTAGACCTTGGCGTTCGGGATGCTCTGCCAGGCATGCGGGTCGGGGCTCGACGCCGGGTCGTGGCCGCCCGCGCCGCCGTGGTGATGGTCGTGCCGGCCGGGTATCGTCGCGACCCCGGCCGAGGCGACGACGGGCGCCTTCGAGCCGGAGGCGCGGACCAGCCGGTCGAGCCAGCCCTCGAAGCCCAGGCCGTTGACGAACACGATGTCGGCGGCGGCCAGCGTCCGCGAATCACCGGGCGCCGGGCTGTAGCCGTGGGCATCCGCATCGGGCCCGACGAGGGTGGTCACCGCGACGACGTCGCCGCCGACCTGCCGCACGAGGTCGCCGAGGATCGAGAAGGTCGCCACCGCCCGCACGCGGTCCGCCGCGAAGGCCGGAAGTGATGCGGCGTGCAGGCACAGCGCCAGGGCCGTCGCTCGGAGGAGGCCGAGTCGCGTCGTGGTCCGGGTCGCCATCGTCGAGCACTCCTCGCAGCCGTCCGGCGTGCTGATAGTGTAATAGTGTTACATCGCCAAGCCGCGCGCGGCGACATACCGCCGAAACACGGATGCGGTGTGATCGGTGCGGCAGCGGGACGGCCGGTCGGCTCGGCCGCGCTGCGGATCCGGCGGCACCCGATCCGGGCTCGCCGCGGAAGGAAGGGAGACCGAGATGGTCGGACGTGTGATCAAGGGTGCCCTCGTCGCCGGCCTCGCCGGCCTTGCCCTGGCCGGCGCGGTCGCGGCGCGCGACGGCGAGGACGGCCCGCCCCGCCGCTGGGGCGGCCATTGGAGCCGGCTCTCCCCCGAGGACCGCGCGGCCTTCGCCGACGCCCGCATCGCGGCGCTCCATGCAGGCCTGCGCCTCAACGCCGACCAGGAGAAGCTGTGGCCGCCGGTCGAGACGGCGATGCGCGACCTCGCCCGCCAGCGCCGCGAGCGCATGGCCGCGATGCGCGATCGCAAGCGCATGGACGAGGACGCGCCGGCGGCGTTGCGCGCCATGGCGGATGCCGCCACCGCCCGCGGCGCGGCTTTGGGCAAGCTCGCCGACGCCTCGGGGCCGCTCTACGCCACCCTCGACCCCGACCAGAAGCGCCGGGCGATGATCCTGGCCGGGCCGATGGGCGGCCATCGGCACCGCCACGGCGGCCGTGGCGAGGACGGCGGCGAGGGCGAGCAAGGCCCCCGCGACGGGCGCTGACGCAGGCGGCGCTTGATCCGCGGCGGCCGGGGCGGCACACCCGCGCCACCGCCGCCTCGGGCGACGGTGGGCCGGCGCCCTTCGCCCGGACGATCTCGGAACCCGCGATGGCGCGCCTGAAGGGCGACACGATCCCCCTGCTCCGCCGGCTCTGGCGCGAGTGGCTGTCGCCGCACCGGGGCACGCTGGCCGTGGTGCTGGTGCTCATCGCCCTGGTCGGCGCCTCGACCGGCCTGTACCCGGCGCTGATCAAGGGCGCTTTCGACGCCTTCGACCGCAAGGATGCCGGCGCGCTGGCCTACGGCCCGCTGATCGTCATCGTCGTCACCTCGGTGCGCGGTTTCGCGCTGTTCGGCCAGACGGTGCTGACCAACCGTGTCGTGACCCGGGTCGAGGCCGACATGCAGGCCGCGCTCTACGGGCACCTGATCGACGCCGACCTGGCGCAGCTCGGGCGCGAGAGCCCGGCCGCCTTCACCCAGCGCTTCACCACCGACTTCGCCTTCATCAAGGAGGCGCTGACCCGGATCTCGACCGTGCTGCTGCGCGACGTCGCCATGCTCGTCGGCCTCGTCGCGGCGCTGATCTGGATGGATCCGGTGCTGACGCTGGTGGCCGCGGTCACCGTGCCCTTCGTCGCCAGGCCGATCGGGCGGATCGGCAAGAAGCTCAGGCGCGTCTCCACCACCACCCAGGAGCAGATGGGTGCCACCGCCAGCCTGATTTCCGAGAGCCTCCAGGGGGTGCGCATCGCAAAAACCTACGCGATGGAGGGCTACCTCAAGGGCCGCGCGGCCGACGCGCTCGACTCGGTCCGGCGCCTGAAGATGAAGGCCGCCAACGCCCGCGGGCGCCTCGACCCGCTGCTCGAGGTCGGCGGCGGGTTCGCCGTGGCGGCGGTGCTGATGCTGGTCGGCCAGCGGGTGATGGCGGGCGAGCGCACGGTGGGCGACTTCACCGGCTACGTCGCCGCGCTCCTGCTCGCCGCCCAGCCGGCCCGTGCGCTCGGCACCCTCAACGCGATCCTGCAGGAGGCGGCCGCCGCGCTGACCCGCTACTTCGCGCTGATGGACGAGGCGCCGACGATCCGGGAGGCGCCCGCCGCCGTCGCGCTGAGGCGGGGACCGGGCGAGATCGCCTACCGGAACCTGCACTTCCGCTACCGGCCGGACGCGCCGGCGCTGGAGGGCATCGACCTCGTCGTGCCGGCCGGCTCGACCACGGCGCTGGTCGGCCGCTCGGGCTCGGGCAAGTCCTCGCTGCTGAACCTCGTGCCCCGCCTCTACGACGCCACCGCCGGAACGGTGGCCATCGACGGGCAGGACGTGCGCGGGGTGACGCTGGCGTCGCTGCGCGCGGCCGTCGCGGTGGTGTCGCAGGAGGTGGTGCTGTTCGACGACACCATCGCCGCCAATATCGGCTTCGGCCGGCCCGGCGCCACGATGCCCGAAATCGTCGCCGCCGCGGAGGCCGCCGCCGCCCACGGCTTCGTCGCGCGGCTGCCCGAGGGCTACGACTTTCGCGTCGGGCCCGCCGGCGGGCGGCTCTCGGGCGGCGAGCGCCAGCGCATCTCGCTCGCCCGCGCCTTCCTCAAGGACGCGCCGATCCTGCTCCTCGACGAGGCGACCTCGGCCCTTGACTCGGAATCCGAGCGCCTGGTGCAGGACGCGCTGACCCGGCTGATGAAGGGCCGCACCACCCTGGTCATCGCCCACCGGCTCTCGACCGTGCGCGAGGCCGACCTGATCGTGGTGATGGAGGCCGGCCGCGTCGTCGAGACCGGGCGGCACGAAGCCCTGATCGCCCAGGGCGGCGCCTATGCCCGCCTGCACCGGATGCAGCTCTCGGACGACCCGGCACCGGCGCCGGTGTCGTGAGCCGAATCGGGTCTCGCGCGTAATCCCCGCGTCACGGGACGGGAACGGGCGATGACGGGCGAGACCTTCGGACGGACGGCGGACGGGGAGACGGTGACGCGCTTCACCCTGGTGCGCGGGCCGCTGCGCGTGCAGGTGCTCGATTACGGCGGGATCGTCACCGCGATCGAGACGCCGGATCGCGGGGGGCGCGTCGGCAGCGTCGTGCTCGGCCTCGATACGGTGGCGGGCTACGAGACCAAGAGCCCGCATCTCGGCGGCCTGATCGGGCGCTTCGCCAACCGCATCGCCAAGGGGCGCTTCACGGTCGACGGCCACGCCTACGCCCTGCCGATCAACGAGCCGCCGAACGCGATGCATGGCGGGCCGCGCGGCTTCGACCGGCGGATGTGGCGCGTCGAATCGGTCGATGACGCGCACCTGACGCTCGCGCGCCGCTCGCCCGACGGCGAGGAGGGATTTCCGGGCAACCTCGACGTCGCGGTGACCTACGGCCTGCCCGAGGACGGGACGCTGCGGATCGACTACCGCGCGCATACCGATCGCCCGACCGTGCTCAACCTGACGAACCACGGCTACTTCAACCTGGCGGGCGAAGGCGCCGGCGACGTCATGGGTCACGTCGTCACGATCCCGGCCGACGCGGTGCTGGAGACCGACGCGACGCAGGTGCCCACCGGCACGCTGCGGCCGGTGGCCGGCACGGCGTTCGACTTCCGCACCGGCATGGCGCTCGGCCGGCGCATCCGCGACGGCGATCCGCAGCTCGCGTTCGCCAAGGGCTACGACCACTGCTTCGTCCTCCGCGATGCGGACGGACGGCTGCGGCCGGCGGCGACCTGCATCGCGCCGGGGAGCGGGCGCCGCCTCGACGTGGCGACGACGCTGCCGGGCCTGCAGCTCTACACCGGCAACAACCTCGACGGGACGCTGATCGGCCCGAGCGGCCGGATCTACCGCTCGGGCGACGCGGTCTGCTTCGAGACGCAGGCCTTCCCCGACGCCCCGAACCACCCCGGCTTCCCGCCGGCGGTGCTGCGGCCCGGCGAGCGTTTCGCGTCGACGACGACCTACCGGTTCTCGCTCGCCTGATCGGCGTCCGCCCGCGCCGCCCGGCGTGCGGCGACCGCGTCGGCGAGCAGGCACAGGATCTCGAAGGCGAGCTGGCCGCCGGTGAGCGCGGTGAGCCCCGACGGGTCGAGGGGCGGCGCCACCTCCACGAGGTCGGCGCCGACGAGGTCGAGGCCGCGCAGGCTGCGCAGCAGGGCCAGCGCCTCGCGGGTGGTCAGCCCGCCGATCTCCGGCGTGCCGGTGCCGGGCGCATAGGCCGGGTCGAGGCTGTCGATGTCGAAGCTGAGATAGGTCGGGCCGCGGCCGGCGATGGCGCGGGCCTCGGCCGCGACCTCCGGCATGCCGCGGCCGGCGGCCTCCTCCATGGTGATGACGCGGATGCCCCGGGCGCAGGCCCAGTCGCGCTCGTCCGCCGCATCCATGCTGCCGCGGATGCCGATCTGCACGCAGCGCCGCGGATCGAGCACGCCGTCCTCCACCGCGCGGCGGAACGGGGTTCCGTGGGTGAGCCGGGTGCCGCCGTACTGCGCGTCGTCGGTGTCGCTGTGGGCGTCGATGTGCACGAGGCCGAGCGGCCGGTCGCGCCCGAGCGCCCGGAGGATCGGATAGCTGATCAGGTGGTCGCCGCCGACGCCGAGCGGCACGATGCCGGCCGCTCTGAGGCCGCCCATGAACGCCTCGATCCGCCGGCAGGTCTCGCCGGCGTCGATCGGGTTCACCGGCACGTCGCCGAGGTCAACGCAGGCCGCCAGCGCGTAGGGCGCGAGCCCGCTGGCATGGTTGATCGCCCGCGTGCCGGTCGAGGCCTCGCGCACGCCGCGCGGGCCGAGGCGGGTGCCCGGCCGGTTCGTGGTCGCCCCGTCGAACGGGATGCCGACGAGGCCGATCTCGACGCCATCGGCGCTTCGCGGATCGCGGCAGGGCAGCCGCATGAAGCTCGCCACGCCGGCAAAGCGCGGCGTCTCCATGCCGGAGGCCGGACGGAACGCCGCGATGCGAGCCGCATCCGCCTCGCTCACCCTGTGCACCACGCTGGTCCCTCCCCGGATCGACCGGTATCATCCCGGGCCAGCCCGGCGCGATCAAGCCGGATGCGCCGATCCGCGTTGACGACGCGGCGTCCCGTGGCTATAGAGCCGGCTCTGCCGAGGGCCCGTGCGGTTGCGCGCGTCGTCGGCTTCGCCATTCGCCACACCCAGCGCAGACCGATCCGAGGCTCCCCGAGCTCGAAGGTCCCCGCCCTTTGATACGAGGATGCCCATGGCCAACACCGTGTCGGCCAAGAAAATGACCCGCAAGATCGCCAAGCGCACGGCGATCAACCGCTCGCGCCGCTCCCGGATGCGTACCTTCGTCCGCAAGGTCGAGGAGGCCATCGCCGCTGGCGTGCAGTCCGACGCCCTCAGCGCGCTCCGCGCCGCCGAGCCGGAGATCATGCGGGCCGCCCAGAGCGGCATCGTTCACAAGAACAACGCCTCGCGCAAGGTTTCGCGCCTCGCCGCCCGCGTGAAGGCCCTGGCGGCCGCCGCCTGAGCCCGGCCGCCGTCGGCACCGCCGACGCGCCATCAGGTCCCGATACGAAAAAGCCCGGCCTTCGCGCTGGGCTTTTTCGTGTGTCGGAGCCATCGCGGCCATGATCTCATTCGTCGGGACGGCGGCCGCGCTCGACGTGAGGCGCGCACCCTCCGCGATCGCCCTCCCGTGAAGCGGGCTGCCGCATCAGTGCATCTTGCGTACGATGGCAGCCGGTGAGCCTTCGAAGGCCCGCGCGGCCCCCTCCCCCGTCCGGGAGAGGGTCGGAGTGAGACCTGCCCGGAAGGACCTGTCCCCTCACCCTGTCCCCTTGACCCTGTCCCCCTGCCGAACGGGAGAGGGCCCCGGCGCCGCGCCGGCACGACGCCGCCGTTCAGTCGCCGTCGCGGGGTCGAGCAACGCGGAGATCCGGGCGCCAGGCCGGGGTGCGGACCGATCGTTGCCCGCGACACCGCCGTCGAGACGCGCTCCGGAAGCGCCTGAGGGCACGGTCGATGTTCGCGCCTTGTCCGCGCTTGGCGCGTGACGAAGCGTTAACCCATTTTCAAAAATCCATTTCGTTGCGGAGTCTTCGGGGCGGGTGTAGCTTAACAAAACCTCACCACGCCCCAGCAAACCCACAGCATCTCCGCCACCAAGCCGAATCATGCGTCGAATCAAAGCCGTATCGTGTGTCGCTTCGACTCCGCTCGACTCGCCGAAGTGGCGGTCAAGGCTTTCCCCGCAAGTCCCACTGTTAAAACTACCGTAGGCAATTGTTGATAGGCTCTTCAAATCGACCAGCAGCGTCGTCGGACGGGTTGACTCCCTCCGATTTTTGCGCCCCGCCCGTGTTCACGGGGTGTTCCAGTGTGCGTGCGTACGCCCCGTCGGCGGGTCTCCCGTCCTCGGTGCGAGGAGAGTGTCAGTGATGCATGTCGACGAGAGCGTGTCGGGCGGCGGCGGAAGCGGTGGAGGAAACGGGTCCACGGAGGCCGCGGCAGCCTGGGGACGGGTGAAGCGCCGCCTGCGGGCCGAGCTCGGCGAGGACGTGTTCGCGAGCTGGTTCGCCCGCCTGGAGCTGGATTGCGTCGTCGGCGGCACCGCCCGCCTCACCGTGCCGACCCGGTTCCTGAAGAGCTGGATCGAGTCGCACTACCTCGACCGGGTGCTGAACACGTTCAAGGCCGAGGTCGAGGAGGTCGGCCGCATCGAGGTCGGCGTGCGCGGCACCACCGCCCCCGTCCGCCCGGTGGCGCCCGGCGCCCCGAAGCCCGGCCCGACCAGCGGCCCGCTCGCCCGCCTCCACGCCGCCGGCACGCCCGCGCCGATGCCGACGACCCCGGCGCCCGACATGCGCGCCGAGATCGCCGGCGAGCTCAACGGCGCGCCCCTCGACGCGCGGCTCACCTTCGCGAACTTCCTGCTCGGCCGCTCGAACTCCCTGGCGCATGCCGCCGCCGACCGCGTCGCCCGCCACGACGGCGAGGGTGCGCTCTACAACCCGCTCTACTTCCATGCCGGCGTCGGCCTGGGAAAGACCCACCTGCTGCACGGCATCGGCCACGCCGCCCGCGAGGCCGGCCGCCGGGTGATCTACCTCACGGCCGACCGCTTCATGTACGGCTTCGTCAACGCCCTAAAGACCCAGAACGCGCTCGCCTTCAAGGAGCGCCTGCGCGGCATCGACCTGCTGATCCTCGACGACGTGCAGTTCATCCAGGGCAAGTCGATCCAGGCCGAGTTCGGCCACACCATCAACGCGCTGATCGATGCCGGCCGCCAGGTCGTCGTCGCCTCCGACCGGCCGCCGACGGAGCTGGAGGCGCTCGACGAGCGCGTCCGATCGCGCCTGGCCGGCGGCCTCGTGGTCGAGATCGGGATGCTGGACGAGCAGCTGCGCGCCTCGATCCTTTCCGCGCGGCTCGCCGCCGTGCGGGTGGCGCATCCGAGCTTCGAGGTCTCGCCGGCGGTGGCGACCTACGTGGCCCGCGCGATCACGGCCAACGGCCGCGACCTCGAGGGCGCCGTGAACCGCCTGCTGGCCCATGCCACGCTCACCGGCACCGCCGTGACCATGGAGACGGCCGAGACCGCGATCCGCGACCTCGTGAAGAACCGCGAGCCGAAGCGGATCAAGATCGAGGACATCCAGAAGCTCGTCGCCTCGCGCTACAACGTCTCGCGCTCCGACATCCTCAGCGAGCGCCGCACCGCCGCGGTGGTGAAGCCGCGCCAGATCGCGATGTACCTGTCGAAGGTGCTGACCCTGCGCTCGCTGCCCGAGATCGGCCGCCGCTTCGGGGGGCGCGACCACACCACGGTGCTCCACGCCGTGCGCAAGATCGAGAAGCTGATCGGCGAGGACGCGGTTCTCGGCGACGAGGTCGAGCTCCTGAAGCGCATGCTGCAGGATTGATCCTGCTCCGTCCCTCCCCTCTCGCGGGGCGGGACGCGCGGGGCGGGTCGTCGGCCTGTCCCGCCCCCGATCGCCCTGTGCGAGGGACGAATCGCGCCCTTGCCTTCGCGGCGCCGCTTCGCCAAGCTGAACGGCCAAACTCCGAACCCGCCGGCCGCGGCGGCGTTCGAGCACGGTCCTTCGAGCATTCAGAGTACTGCGATGAGAGTCACTGTCGAGCGTGCGGCCCTCCTACGGTCGCTCGGCCACGTGCACCGCGTCGTGGAGCGGCGCAACACGATCCCGATCCTGTCGAACGTGCTGCTGCGTGCCACCGACGGCGGCCTCCAGCTGCGGGCGACCGACCTCGACATCGAGGTGACCGAGACCGTGCCGGCCGACGTCTCGGATCCGGGTGCCACCACCGTGCCGGCCCACGTGATCTACGACATCGTGCGCAAGCTCCCCGAGGGCGCGCAGGTCTCGCTCGAGACCGGCGGCGAGTCCGGCCAGATGACGATCCGCTCCGGCCGCTCGCGCTTCGCGCTCGGCGCCCTGCCGGAAGGCGACTTCCCGGACCTCGCCGCGGGCGAGCTGCCGCACAGCTTCGGCATCGCGGCCGCCGACCTCAAGCGCCTGATCGAGAAGACCCAGTTCGCGATCTCGACCGAGGAGACGCGCTACTACCTCAACGGCATCTATCTCCACACCATCGAGGCGGAGGGGCTGAAGCTGCGCGCGGTCGCCACCGACGGTCACCGGCTCGCCCGCGTCGAGATCGACGCGCCGGAGGGCAGCGCCGGCATGCCGGGCATCATCGTGCCGCGCAAGGCGGTCGCCGAGATCCAGAAGCTCGTCGACGACGGCGGCGACAGCGTCGCCATCGACCTCTCGCCCGCCAAGATCCGCCTGCGCTTCGCCTCCGGCGTGACGCTGATCTCCAAGCTGATCGACGGCACCTTCCCCGACTACCAGCGCGTCATCCCGGCCGGAAACGACAAGCGCCTCACCGTCGAGCGCGAATCCTTCGCGCGGGCGGTGGACCGGGTCTCGACGATCTCGTCGGAGCGCGGCCGGGCGGTGAAGCTCGGCCTGCAGGAGGGCCGCCTCTCGCTCTCGGTCAACAACCCGGATTCGGGCAGCGCGACGGAGGAGCTCGACGTTGACTACGAGGCCGCCGGCCTCGATATCGGCTTCAACGCCCGCTACCTCCTCGACATCACCGGCCAGCTCGAGGGCGACACCGCCCTGTTCAAGCTCGCCGACCCGGGCTCCCCGACCCTGATCCAGGACCGCGAGGGCGCCTCGGCGCTGTACGTGCTGATGCCGATGCGGGTGTGAGCGAGGCACCGGTTTCGCACTCGGGTGGGGCATCGAACGAGACGGATGATGCGGATGCGCAGCGCCTCACCCGCCTGACCGCCCGCGACTTCCGCAACCACGCCGATCTCGACCTGCCGCTGTCGGACCGCTTCGTCGCGCTCGTCGGCGAGAACGGGGCGGGCAAGACCAACATCCTAGAGGCGATCTCGCTGTTCGCGCCCGGCCGCGGCCTGCGGCGGGCTGAGTTCTCGGCGATGGCGCGCAAGGACGGCCCCGGCGGGTTCGCCGTCTCGGTGACGCTGGCGCGCGACGGGGCGGAGCACCGCCTCGGGACTGGATGCGAGCCGCCGGGCTTCGACGGGCGCGTCAGCCGGCTCTGTCGGATCGACGGGGCCGGCGCGCCCTCCCCGGTCGCCTTCTCGGAGTTCCTGCGCGTGGTCTGGCTGACGCCGGACCTCGACGGGCTGTTCCGCGGGCCGGGCGGCGACCGCCGCCGCTTCCTCGACCGGCTCGTGCTCGCGGTCGATTCCGGCCACGGCGCACGCGTCTCGGCGATGGAGCGGGCGCTGCGCTCGCGCAACCGCCTGCTGGAGGAGCGCCCGAACGACGGCCGCTGGCTCGACGCGATCGAGCGCGAGGTCGCCGAGCTCGGCGTCGCCGTCGCGCTCGCCCGCCGCGAGACCACCGAGCGGCTGGATCGCCTGATCCACGAGACCCGCGACGACGCGCAGCCGTTTCCCTGGGCGGCCCTGCGCCTGGAGGGCGACCTCGACGACCTCGTCGCGGTCTGGCCGGCGCTCGAGGCGGAGGACCGCTTCCGCCTTGCCCTCGCCCGGGGCCGCCCGCGCGACCGCGCCGCCGGGCGCACGCTGTCGGGCCCCCAGACCAGCGACCTCGTGGTCCGCCACGGCCCGAAGGACGTGCCGGCCGCCACCGCCTCGACCGGCGAGCAGAAGGCGCTGCTGATCGGCCTCGTGCTCGCCCATGCCAAGCTGGTGCGGGCGATGAGCGGGATCGCGCCGCTGATCCTCCTCGACGAGGTCGCCGCCCACCTCGACCCCCGCCGCCGCGCCGGCCTGTTCGCGGCCCTCGACGCGTTGCCGGGGCAGGTGTTCATGACCGGGGCCGACGCGGCGATGTTCGCCGAGCTCGGCGGGCGGGCCGACGTGATCGGCATCGCCGACGGGCGCATCGCGCGGCCCTGATCTCGACCGTCGTGACCACGATGCCGCTGTCCAGCCTCGCCTTCTTCGCCGCCGTCTATGCCATCGCCGTCGCCTCGCCCGGCCCGGGCATCGCCGCGCTCGTGGCGCGGGTGCTGGCGCGGGGGACGCCGGGGATCATCGGCTTCGCGGCGGGGTTCGTCGCGGGCGATCTCGTCGGGTTCTCGCTGACGGTGGCGGGCCTTGCCATGGTGGCGCAGACCTTCGCGATCGGATTCGTCGTCCTGAAATACGCCGGCGCGATCTATCTCGCGTATCTCGCCCTGGGGAGCCTAGACCGCCCGCACCGACGCGGTCGAAGCCGCGCCCATGGCCGGACACGGCGCCGTTCGCCTGTTTCTCGGCGGACTGACCCTCACTTTGGGCAACCCGAAGGTGATCCTGTTCTTCCTGGCCCTGCTGCCGACTGTCGTCGACCTCGATCATCTCACGCCGCTGGGCATCGCGGAGATCGCGGCGACGATCGTCGTCGTGCTGAGTGCGGTGCTGGCAACCTATGTGCTCGCCGCGGCCCGCGCGCGCCGGGTCTTCACGTCGTCTCGCGCCCGTCGCGCGATCAATCGTGGGGCCGGAACGGTCATGGCCGGCGCCGCCGTCGCCATCGTCGCGCGCTGACCCTCAAGCCATCGCCGAGCGAATGTCGGTCTGCGGAAAGTCGTCGCCGACGAAGAGCAGGGGAACGTCGTGGACCTGGGCGCAGGCATAGGCGAAGCAGTCGCCCAGATTGAGCTGTGCCGGATGCCCGCGGCCCTTGCCGTAGCGTGCATGCGCGGCGAGGGCTTCGTGGCTTTCCGCCGCGGCGATCGGCACCAATCGGATGCCGGCGGCCAGGAGGAACCGTTCGATCTGCGATTCGGAGTTCGCGACGTCCTGACTCAACTTTCGCGAGAGGGCCATGACGGTCTCGAAGACGGCAAGCGCCGAGGTGATCGGTGCTTCGGCTTGGTCGAGGCACCGGATCAACGCCGCCGCTGGCGGCTCTGCGCTCATGATCGCGACCATGGCGGAGGCATCGACGAACATCACTCGTCGTTCAGGCCGTCGTAGAAGGCCTTGTCGGCCTCCAGACCCGTTCGCGGTACGGCGGCGATCTCATCGAGCAGGGGCCGCAACCGTTCGGCCAGCGGTAGGGCGCGATCCCGCCGCTCCAGTTCGTTGGCCAGCGCGATCTTCACCGCCTCGGTCTTGCTGACCCGGGCGAGGGCCGCCAGTTTGTCGGCGAGGCGGTTCACCTCCTCGCTTCGGATGTTCAGCGGCATCGCGCGCCTCCGTGTAGACAATCTGCTGTTAGTGTATACGCACCCCGGCGGCAAGCCGTGGTTTCACCTGGGACAGGCATGACCTCACGACTCGACGATGCGCGGCGCGCCCTCAAGACCACCTTCGGCTACGACGATTTCCGACCCGGCCAGGACGAGGTGATCGAGGCGGTGCTCTCGGGCGCGGACGTGTTCGCGGTGATGCCGACGGGCTCGGGCAAGTCGATGACCTACCAGCTGCCGGCGCTGGTCGAGGATTCGCTCACCGTCGTGGTCTCGCCGCTGATCGCGCTGATGCACGACCAGGTGCAGCAGATGCGCGGCTTCGGCGTCGCGGCAGCGACCCTGAACTCGTCGGTGGCCGAATCGGTCTCGCGCGAGACCTGGCGGATGATCCGCGCGAACGAGCTGCGGCTGCTCTTCGTCTCGCCCGAGCGCCTGCTGATGGACGGCTGCATGGACGCGCTGCGCGGCGCAGGCGTCCGCCGGCTCGCGGTCGACGAGGCGCATTGCGTCTCGCAATGGGGCCACGACTTCCGCCCCGAATATCGCGCGCTGTCCCGCGCCCGCGAGGCGCTCGGCGACGTCCAGACCGTGGCGCTGACGGCGACCGCCGACAAGGCGACGCGGGCCGAGATCGCCGAGCGCCTGTTTCCCCAAGGGCGCGACCTCAAGACCTTCGTCCACTCCTTCGACCGGCCGAACATCGGCCTGACCTTCGCCGCCAAGGACAACCCGACCCGGCAGATCGAGCGCTTCCTCAAGCACCGCCGCTCCGAGAGCGGGATCATCTACTGCTCGTCGCGCAAGCGCACCGAGCAGCTGGCCGAGAGCCTGAAGAAGGACGGCTTCAACGCGTATCCCTACCATGCCGGGCTCGACCAGGGCACGCGCATGCGCAACCAGGACACCTTCCTGCAGGAGGACGGCGTCGTGATGACCGCGACGGTGGCCTTCGGCATGGGCATCAACAAGCCCGATGTGCGCTTCGTCTGCCACGCCGACATGCCGGGCAACGTCGAGGGCTACTACCAGGAGATCGGCCGCGCCGGCCGCGACGGGCTGCCCGCCGACACGCTGACCCTCTACGGCCTTGACGACATGGCTCTGCGCCGCCGCCAGATCGACGAGAAGGAGGTGCCGGACGAGCGCCGCCGCGTCGAGCGGCGCAAGCTCGAGGCGATGATCGCGCTGTGCGAAGGCGCGGCCTGCCGCCGGCAATCGCTGCTCGCCTACTTCGACGAGGCCAGCGGCCATTGCGGCCGGTGCGACCTCTGCCGCGGCGGCGTCACGCTCGTCGACGGCACGGTCCCGGCCCAGAAGATCCTCTCGGCGATCGTGCGCACCGGGCAGCGCTACGGCGCGGCCTATGTCTGCGACGTCGTCCACGGCAAGGTGAGCGAGCCGATCCGCCGCAACGGCCACGAGCAGCTCAAGACCTTCGGCGTCGGCGCCGACAAGCCGGTCGCCGCCTGGCGCGCGATCCTGCGCCAGCTCTTCGCCGCCGGCGCGGTGGCCGAGAACACCGACGGCTACGGCGGCCTCACCATGACCGACAAGGGCGAGGCGATCCTGTTCGGCCGCGAGCCGGTGCAGCTCCGCCCCGACCCGGAGCCGAAATCGGCCGAGCCGCGCGAGCGCCGCCGCGCGGGCGCCGTGCGCGACGCCGGCTCGGACGACCTGAGCCCGGCCGACGAGGCCCTGTTCCAGCACCTGCGCGGCCTGCGCGCCACCATCGCGCGCGCCGACAACATCGCCGCCTTCATGGTGTTTCCCGATCGGACGCTGATCGAGATGGCCAAGGGCAAGCCGGTGGATCTCTACGCGCTGCGCACCGTCCACGGCGTCGGCGAGCGCAAGCGCGAGGCCTACGGCGAAAGGTTCGTCGCCGCGATCGCCGAGTTCCTGGCGCATCCCCCGGCGGCGTGACGGGCGGAGCCGGCATCGGCGACGTCTCAGCTTGTAGGCTCGCTCGACAAGCTTCTCGCGACCCACGCCAGACGTGCGGAGAGCCGTGGGCGCTCCTCCGACGCAGCCATCCGTGGTGGTCGAGCAAACGCAATTCCGCGCGGGAAGCGAACCTTGACCGCGAGAAGGCGTCCTACGGCATCGCCGTGGCCCACTGCCGGGTGTTTGCGGTTGAAGCAGCGGCTTTCGCGGACCGACCCAAGCCCGGTCAACTTCCTCGGTCCGGCCAACCCCCATCGGATACGTATGACCGCTTGGGTGCCATTCGACTTTTGTACAGTCTGGGATGGACGCCAAGGCAGGCGGGGCGGCGGACAATCTGCCGCCCGCGCGCTGCGGCTCGGCCTTCTCCGCGTCTCAACCGTGAGCGGGCGGGGTGGCGATGTCCGCCTCGATCGATCCGTTGCCCGGAAGCGGACAGGCCGAAAGCCACCCTTTGCGGTGCCCCCCGAGTTTCTCAGCAGGTCATAACGCCGGCGTCTTTTCGCTCGTCTCCGGGGCGTGCCGTCGTGTAGGGAGCCGGCATCCTTCGACAGCAACAGCGCCGGAACGCTCCGTCATCACCCGATTCAGCGACACGCCCACCGCCGATCCGCAAGAGGTGGTCACGCGCCAGGTCTTCTACCTGCCCGGCTTCGATCCGCGCCAGCCCGAGACCTACTGGGGCCTCTTCCGTCGCGAGAGCCGGCTGACGGCCGCGCGCCGCGGGCTCGACATCGCGGTGAGCGACCCGTCGCGCAGCGCCGACCGCCTCAGCCTCGACTGGACCCTCGAATCGGGGGGCACCCGCACGCGCTACGGCCTGCTGCGCTGGGACGACATCGTGCGTGCGCGCTTCCCGCGCCCCAACTGGCGGCGCCTCCTCACGGTGCCGGCCCTGCTGTGGCGGCTCAGGCGCTCGGGCTACGAACGGCGCCTGCGCCGCGAGGGGCGCAGCTTCGCCATGGTGATCTTCGGCGTCCAGTACCTGTTCCTGGTGTTCGTGGCGTTGAGCCTCGGGCTCGCCGCGCTGCCGCCGCTGGCGCTGCCGGCCGACTGGCGGCCGTGGTCGTGGCTCGCGGTACCGGTCGCGGCCTACGCGATCCTGGCCGGGATCATGGCGATCACCCGCGGCAAGCCGTTCTACTGCGCCCACCTCGTCGACGACACCGCCTTCACCCACGACCACGCGGCCGGCCGCGAAGCCCGGATGCCCGAGCGCCTCGACGCCATGGCCGCGCGCATCGCCGCCGCCGAGGGCACCGCCGACGAGGTCGTGGTGATCGGCCATTCCTCGTCGAGCTTCCTCGGGGTCGAGGTGCTCGACCGGATCCTCTCGGCCGATCCCGCCTTCGGCACCCGCGGCACGCCGGTCTCGTTCGTGACGCTGGGCAGCGTGATCCCCTGGATCGCCCTCGACCGCCCCGCGGTGAAGTTCCGGGCGGCGCTCGCGCGCTTCGCCGCCGCCGACCAGATCCGCTGGCTCGACGTGCGCGCGCCGTGGGACTGGCTGTCGATCCACCTGCGCGATCCGCTGACCGCCTCCGACGTTCCTTCGCCCGACCGCGGGCGCCCGGCCACGCGCTACGTCCGGCTGGAGGACCTGATCGAGCATCGTCTCATCCGAGGCCGACGCTTCAACCTGTTCCAGATGCACTTCCAGCTCTTGATGTCGAGCCTGGACACGGACGGGTTCGACTACATCGCGCTGGTCTCCGGGCCGGAGCCGGTGCACGCGGCGATCGACCGCCGGTGCGGGGCGCGGCCGGCGAGCCCGTCCGAAGGCGGCGCGACGGCCGTGCCGGTCCGCGCCTGAGCGCTCCGACCCCGGGACGGGCCGGGCGGATGTGTGATCGAATGTTGCCAGGGCGGGCGCTTACCCTCTAGAGCCGTGGCGACTCCCGAGCCGGCGCCGACCTTGCCGACGGCGCCATCTCCGATCGGGACCGGATTTTCGTCGAGACTGCCGCATGTTCCGCAACGATGTCCCGATCACGCCCGAGCTCGTCCGCCAGCACGGCCTGACGCCGGACGAGTACCAACGGTTCCGCGGGTTGATCGGGCGCGATCCGACGCTGACCGAGCTCGGCATCGTCTCGGCGATGTGGAACGAGCACTGCTCGTACAAGTCGTCGCGCAAGCACCTGCGCGGATTGCCGACGACGGGGCCGTGGGTGATCCAGGGGCCGGGCGAGAACGCCGGCGTCATCGACATCGGCGACGGCCTCGCCTGCGTCTTCAAGATGGAGAGCCACAACCACCCGAGCTTCATCGAGCCCTACCAGGGCGCGGCGACCGGCGTCGGCGGCATCCTGCGCGACGTCTTCACCATGGGCGCGCGCCCGATCGCGGCCCTGAACGCCCTGCGCTTCGGCTCGCCCGACCACCCCCGCACCCGCCACCTCGTCTCGGGCGTGGTCGCCGGCATCGGCGGCTACGGCAACTCCTTCGGGGTGCCGACGGTCGGCGGCGCGGTCGGCTTCCACCCGCGCTACGACGGCAACATCCTGGTCAACGCCATGGCGGTCGGCCTCGCCAAGGCCGACGCGATCTTCTACGCGGCGGCCTCGGGCGTCGGGAACCCGATCGTCTACCTCGGCTCGAAGACCGGGCGCGACGGCATCCATGGCGCCACCATGGCGTCGGCCGAGTTCGACGCCGAGACCGAGTCGAAGCGCCCGACCGTGCAGGTCGGCGACCCCTTCGCCGAGAAGCTCCTGCTCGAGGCCTGCCTCGAGCTGATGCGCTCGGGCGCGGTCATCGCGATCCAGGACATGGGGGCTGCCGGCCTGACCTGCTCGGCCGTCGAGATGGGCGCCAAGGGGGATCTGGGCGTCGAGCTCGACATCGAGAAGGTGCCCGCCCGCGAGGCCGGCATGACCCCTTACGAGATGATGCTGTCGGAGAGCCAGGAGCGCATGCTCATGGTTCTGAAGCCCGGCATGGAGGCCGAGGCCGAGGCGATCTTCGTGAAGTGGGGCCTCGACTTCGCGGTGATCGGCAAGACCACCGACACCCTGCGCTTCGTGGTGAAGTGGCACGGCGACGTCGTCGCCGACCTGCCGATCAAGGAGCTCGGCGACGAGGCGCCGCTCTACGACCGGCCGCACATCGCCAACACGCACCTGCCCGAGATCCAGGCCGCGGACGTCGCGGCGCCGGCCTCCCTGACCGAGGCGCTGAAGCGGCTCGTCGGCTCGCCCGAGCTGTGCTCGAAGCGCTGGGTCTACGAGCAGTACGACCACTTCATCGGCGGCAACACCGTGCAGAAGCCCGGCGGCGACGCCGCGATCGTCCGCGTCGAGGACGGTCCCCGCGGGCTGGCGCTCACCGCCGACGTGACGCCGCGCTATTGCGAGGCCGACCCGGTCGAGGGCGGCCGGCAGGCGGTGGCCGAGGCGTGGCGCAACATCACCGCCGTCGGCGGGCGGCCGCTGGCGATCACCGACAACCTGAACTTCGGCAACCCCGAGAAGCCCGAGGTGATGGGCCAGCTCGTCGGCTGCCTCCAGGGCATCGGCGAGGCCTGCAAGGCGCTCGACTTCCCCGTCGTGTCCGGCAACGTCTCGCTCTACAACGAGACCAACGGCGTCGGCATCCTGCCCACGCCGACCATCGGCGGCGTCGGCGTGCTCGACGACGTCGCGCGCCACGCCACCATCGCCCTGAAGCGCGAGGGCGACGTGCTGGTGCTGGTGGGCGCCGCCGAGGGGTGGCTCGGGCAGTCGATCTACCTGTCGGTGATCGAGGGCCGCGAGGAGGGGGCGCCGCCCCCCGTCGACCTGTCGCTCGAGCGCCGCAACGGCGACTTCGTCCGCGGGCTCATCGCCTCGGGCCAGGTCGACACCGTGCACGACCTCTCCGACGGCGGCCTCGCGGTGGCGTTGGCCGAGATGGCGATGGCGGGCAGCTTCGGCGCGACGCTGCCCGAGGCGCCGGAGGGCATGCCGGCGCACGCCTACCTCTTCGGCGAGGACCAGGCGCGCTACCTCGTCGCCGTGCCGGCCGAGGCCGCGACCGACATCCTCTACGCCGCCTCGGCGCAGGGCATCGACGCGTCGGTGGTCGGCGTGGTCGAGGGCGACGGTTTGACCCTGCCGGGCGGGCAGACCATATCGGTCGCCGAGCTCCGCGACGCCCACGAAGGCTGGCTGCCGGCCTACATGGCGAGCCTTCCGGCGGCCGCCTGACACCCCCGACCCGAGGAACCGACCGATGCCGATGGACGCGCGCGAGATCGAGCGGATGATCGTCGAGGCCCTGCCCGACGCCAAGGTGGAGATCAAGGATCTCGCCGGCGACGGCGACCACTACGCCGCCACGGTGCTGTCGGCGGCGTTCAAGGGCAAGACCCGCGTCGCCCAGCACCAGATGGTCTACGGCGCGCTCCAGGGGCGGATGGGGGGCGTGCTCCACGCCCTTGCGCTGACGACGGGCGTCCCGCAGGATTAGGCCTCCGTTCCACGGTGGTGCCGATGGACCAGCCGAGCCTCTGCGACGACGACATCGTGACCTGGTCCGAGCAGCAGGCGGCGAGCCTGCGCGCCCTGGCGGCTCGGCCCGACCTCTCGAATGCGCGCGCTTGGGAGAACATCGCCGAGGAGGTCGAGGGCTTGGGACGGTCTCAGACGCAGGGCGTCGAGAGTGCCATCATCCTCGTCCATGTCCCGAAGTACCTTTCGGCTCCGTCCGCGCAATCGACCCGATCCTGGCGGGTCGAGGTGGTCGCCTACCAGGCGACGGCACGCCGGAACTACAAGCGCTCCATGCGACAGAGGATCGACTGGGAAGACCTCTGGACCACCGCGAAGGCGAACGCCGCCGTGTCGCTCGAGATGTACGGCGACAGCCCCGTCCCTGGGCTGCCGGCGACGATGCCTTTCCATCCGGACGAGATCGTGGCGAAGAGCTTCGATATGGATTGGGCGCTGGAGCGGTTGGCCTCGGCATTGGAAATGCCTGCCGACCATCACTAGATCTGCTGAAACGAACGAGGATCGGAACCCATGAGCGACGTCAACGCAATGATCGAGAACGAGATCAAGTCCCAGGACGTGGTCGTGTTCATGAAGGGCACGCCCACCATGCCGCAATGCGGCTTCTCGGGGCAGGTCGTTCAGATCCTCAACTACCTCGAAGTGCCGTTCAAGGGCGTGAACGTGCTGGCCGACGCCGGCATCCGCGACGGCATCAAGGCCTATTCCAACTGGCCGACCATCCCGCAGATCTACGTGAAGGGCGAGTTCGTCGGCGGCTGCGACATCACCCGCGAGATGTTCCAGTCGGGCGAGCTGCAGACCTTCCTCGCCGAGAAGGGCGTCCCGGTGAAGTCCGCCGCCGCCTGAGCCGGCCTTCGCGGACGGACGACGACGAAGGGCGCCGCGGCGCCCTTTTTCGTGGCCGCATCCGAGAAACGTTCGGCACGGATCCGGCTTGAGCCCGAGAGGGGCAACCGGAGGCGCGCCTCGGGCGCGGCGTCATCATGCACGACGTGATCATCGTGGGCGGCGGGCCGGCGGGGCTCAACGCGGCGCTCATCCTCGGGCGCTGCCGGCGCACCGTCCTGCTCCTCGACCACGGCACCCCGCGCAACGCCGCGGCCCGCCTGACCTGGGGCGTCTACACCCGGGACGGCACGCCGCCGGCCGAGCTTCGCGCCCTCGCCCGCGCCGACCTCGAGCGCTACGACACCGTCGCGCTGCGCGAGGCCGAGGTCGTGGAAGCGCGCGCGATCGACGGCGGTTTCGCGATCACGCTCGCGGACGGCAGCCGGGAGACCGCCCGCCGGCTGATCCTCGCCACCGGCCTGCACCAGGACCTGCCCGCGATCCAGGGCTTCGCGCGCTACTGGGGCACCGGCGTCCATTCCTGCCCGTATTGCGACGGCTACGAGGCACGCGACCGGCCGATCGCGGCCTACGCCCACGGCCCCGTCGCGAAGGGGTTCGCCCTGGAGCTGACGGCCTGGAGCGGCGACGTCACGCTCTGCACCGACGGCCATCCGACCGACCTCTCCGAGGACGATCGGGCGCGCCTCGCCCGAAACGGCGTGCGGCTGGTCGAGGCGCCGATCGCCCGCCTGGACGGCGACGAGGCGGGGCCGACGCATCTCGCCTTCGCGGACGGCAGCGCCCTGCCCTGCCGCGCGGTGTTCCTGATGCCGATGGGATGCCTGCCGTCGCAGCTCATCCGGCAGCTGGGCTGCGCCCTGAACGAGGCCGGCGTGGTGCCGACGCGCGATTACGAGAAAACCGACGTGCCGGGGCTCTACGTGGCCGGCGACGCCTCGCGCCGGGTGCAGTTCGCGATCGTCGCCGCCGCCGAGGGCGCCATGGCGGCCTTCGCGGTCAACACCGAGCTCCTGCGCGAGGACACCCGCTGACGTTTCCGAGAGACGCGATTAGCCGTGCATCCGCAGGGTGCATTTCGCGGGGCTGCCGACGACTTGCGAAGCCACGTCGCGCCGGATGCGTAGTCTGGAGATCTGCCGAAAGGCGAAGTCGGCGTGCGATTTCACACCATGGCCGGGGCGCTGCAATGCAATGATGAAAAAATAGTTCCGTTCTCGAAACTTTCGGAACTTGTTCAGGTTGTCCCCGTTACTCACGTACGGCCGAGGTTTCCTCGGCCGCCGGTGCCGACGCTCCGCTGTCTCTGCAAGGCCGGTCATGCCCGTCTTCGACGCCAAAAACCTCGGGACCCAGTTCGAAGGCCAAGCCTTGCTCGCGGCGATCCTTCACCCGACGCGCATCGCCCAGACTCGCGCCCTCACCCATGGCCGCCAGCGCGCCGAGCGCGCCGCCGCCATGGCGGACCCGATGACGATCGAGCCGCGCTACCCGGTCGGCGCCGGCGTGCTGACCCAGACGCCGATCGCCTCGACCTGACGGCGTTGCGCGCCGCGTCCTACCAGGGCTGCGGCGTGACGAGGCCCTGACGCGTCACCACGACCCATTCCCGCCCGCGCCGCTCGACGGCTTCGACCCGCCCGACTCCCGGAATCGCGTCGCCGATCGCGACCTCCACCAGGCGGCGGCGGCGATCCTCCAGCATTGCGGTGCCGTCGTACACGTCGCGGACGGCCCAGGACTCGATCACCGCCGGCTTCGGCTTGGCGTCCGGGATGCTCCCGGTCTGAACCGGCTCGGGCTTCGCGACCGGAGCCGGCGGCGCGGCGGACGCGACGGTGCGCTTCTCGGCTTGGGCCGCCGCCGCCGCGAGGCGGGCGCCCTGCTCCTTCTCCGCCTGCTCGATCCGCTCGCCGAGGGCGGCGATCTTCGCCACCAGGGCGGATTCGGTCTTGCCGACCTTCTCGGTCAGCGCGGCGCTGCGGGCCTTCGCCTCGCTGCGCGCGGCGTCCGCAGCGTCCTTGAGGGCCGCGACCGACTTGTCGAGGCGATCGGAAGCGATGGCGAGGCGCGACGCCTCCGAGCGGTTGGCCTCGAGCGCCGCGTTGATCTCGGCCAGGACGACCGCCGTCCCCTGAGGCCGGGGCGTCGCCAGGATCGCGGTGCCGGCGCCGAGCACCGTGCCGACCGCGAGTGCGACGCCCGCCAGCCCCATCGTCACCGCATCGAAGCGACGGACGGCCTTGGCAGCCGTCGGCACGGGCGCCGCCGCCTTGCTCTCGGCGGGCTTCGCGCCGGAGACCGCGGCCTTCAGCAGGGCCTCCGGCGAGGCGGCCGATTTCTCCACGGCCGAATCGATGATCGTCGTCATGGCCCTCGCCTCCGCGTCCGGCATCTCTGTCGAAAGCTTTGGTTAAGGACGTTTGTTTACCGAAGGGTTACCGCGCCGCGCGTGCCGAGGCGGCGCGGGCCTTCCCCGTCAGGCTGCCAGCCCGCGCTTGCGCAGCAGCGGCTCGGTGCTCGGCAGGCGCCCGCGGAAGGCGGTGTAGGCCTCGCGCGGGTCGCGCAGGTTGCCGGCGCCGTAGACGTAGGTGCGCAGGCGCGCGGCGGTCGCCGGATCGAAGATGTCGCCGGCCTCGCGGAAGGCGTCGAAGGCGTCCGCATCCAGCACCTCGGACCAGAGATAGCTGTAGTAGCCGGCCGCATAGCCGTCGCCCGAGAAGATGTGGGCGAAGTGCGGTGTGCGGTGGCGCATGTTGATCTCGGCCGGCATCGCGATGCGCTCGAGCGCGTCGGCTTCGAAGGCCCCCACGTCGAGCCCGTTCTCGCCCTCGGCCGAGAGGTGCAGCGTCATGTCGACGATCGCCGACGCGGTGTACTCGACGGTGGCGAAGCCCTGGTTGAAGGTGCGGGCGGCGAGCAGCTTCGTCAGCAGCGCCTCCGGCATCGGCTCGCCGGTGCGGTGGTGGCGGGCATGGGTCCGCAGCACCTCCGGCTGCTCCAGCCAGTGCTCGTAGAGCTGCGACGGCAGCTCGACGAAGTCGCCCGACACGGCGGTGCCGGCGAGCAGCGGGTAGGTCACGTCGGAGAGGAGGCCGTGCAGGGCGTGGCCGAACTCGTGGAAGAGGGTCCGGGCGTCGTCGAAGGACAGCAGGGCCGCCTCGCCGGCGGGCGCCTTCGCGAAATTCATCACGTTGACGATGATCGGCTTCACGTCGCCGGTGAGCCGTTCCTGCGAGCGGAAGGCGCTCATCCAGGCGCCGCTGCGCTTCGACGGCCGTGCGAAGTAATCGCCGAGGAAGGTGCCGACCTCGGAGCCGTCGGCGTTCGCGACGCGCCAGGCGCGCACGTCCGGGTGGTAGCGCGGAACGTCCTTGAGCTCGGTGAAGCGCAGGCCGAACAGGCGGGAGGCCGTGTCGAACGAAGCGGCGATCACTGAATCGAGCGGCAGGTAGGCCTTGATCTCGCTCTCGTCGAGATCGTGCTCGGCGCGCCGCAGCTTCTCGGCGTAGTGTCGCCAGTCATGGGCCTGGAGGGCGAAGTTGCCGCCCTCGGCCTGGACGATCGCCTGGAGCCGGTCGCGCTCGGCCCCGGCCTGCCTGCGGGCCGGGGTCCAGACCTCGCGCAGCAGGCCCATCGCCGCGTCCGGGGTCGCGGCCATGGTGTCGTCGAGCTTGAAGTGGGCGAAGCTGTCGAAGCCGAGGAGCCTGGCCCGCTCGGCGCGCAAGCTGACGATCTCGCGGATGATGCCGCGGTTGTCGGTGGCCCCGCCGCCCTCGCCGCGGCGGATCCAGGCCTCGTAGGCGCGCTCGCGCAGGTCGCGCCGGGTCGAGCACACCAGGAACGGCTCGATCAGCGAGCGCGACAGGGTGATGGCGTGGCTGTGCGCGCCCCCGCGCTCCTTGGCGGCGTCGGCCGCCGAGGCGATCAGGAAGTCGGGCAGGCCGGCGCGGTCCTCCGCCGCGTCGAGGGGCAGCAGGAAGCTGCTCTCGTCGGCGAGCAGGTTCTGGCTGAACTGGGTTCCGAGTTCCGACATTCGCGCCGCGATCTCGGCGACGCGCAGCTTGTCCTCGGGCCCGAGGTCGGCGCCGGAGCGGCGGAAGCGGGTGCGGTAGCGGGACAGAACCCGGCGCTCCTCGCCGCCCAGGCCTTCGGCGTCGGCGTCGACCGCCGAGATGCGCGCCCACAGGTCGGGGTTGAGGTAGATCGCGCTGCCGTGGCGCGACAGCTTCGGGCCGATCGTCCGCTCGATCGCCTGAAGCTCGGGGTTCGTGTGGCTGCCGGTGAGGTTGTAGAACACGCCGGCGACCCGATCGAGGGCCAGGCCCGCCCGCTCCATCGCCGCGACGGTGTTGGCGAAGGTGGGCGCCGCGGTCTCGCCGGCGATCGCCGCGATCTCGGCCTTGTGGGACGACAAAGCCGCCTCGAAGGCCGGCAGGTAGTGCTCGGGGCGGATGCGCTCGAACGGCGGAAGCTCGGCCGGCGTGCCCCAGGCCGTCTCGGAGAAGGGGTTGTCGGCCGGAAGGTCGGCGAGCCCGGGGTTTTGCGCTGTCGTCATCTGAAAGGTCCCGATGTCGCGCGCCGTGCCCTGGCCGGCGGCGTTCCGGCCTGGGCCGTCGACGGCCGGCGATTCGACGCGCTCCCGCTTCAGATAGGCCCGAACCCACGCTTCAGGAAGGCGATACCGCGTGCCACCGCGTCGGCGTCGGTTCGCGGATCGAAAGCGTGGCCCTGGTCTTCGTAGAGGTGGACGCGGCAGCTTCCGCCCGCCTCGGCCATCCGCCGGTGCAGGTCCTCGGGGTGACGCCGACCGACCAGGGCGTCGCGGGCGCCGTGCAGCGCAAGCACCGGCGGCAGTGCGAGGGGGCCGGCGCTCGGGCCGCTGCCGAGTTCCGGCGGCAGGAAGGCCGAGCGCAGCACCAGCGCCGCGATCGCCTCGGGCGCCCGCGCGGCGAGCGCCAGCGCGAGGGCGCCTCCGAGCGAGCGGCCGACCAGCGCCACCGGGCCGGGGACCTGCGCGCGCACGATCTCGAGGGCATCCCGCCATGCGCCGAAATGCCGGCTGATCCCGGAGAACCCGACCCGCGCCTCGCCGGTCCGCTCGAGATAGTGCGGCAGCAGCACCGCGAAGCCGGCTTCCGCCAAAGCTGCGGCTTCGGCGCGGACCGGACGGTCCGGGCCCGGTCCTTCCGCATCGTGCAGCAGAATGACGGTCGCCGTGGCCGGCGCGTCCTTGCCGCGCGGCGCGAACCGCTCGATCGTGACGGGCCGTCCCTCGCACAGGATCGTGTCGCGGGTGACGGCCGGATGGGGTGGATAAGTCATGGCGTCAGGTCGGTCTCGACGGTTCGCGGCGTTCGCGCTCGCCGGCACGGCCCTGCTTGCCACGACGGCGGGACGGGACGCGAGGGCACAGGAGTCGAAGCCGCATCCGCCCGAGGCGACCGTCCCCGTGCCGCCGCCCCTGCCGCCCGAGCGGCCCGCCGAGCTGAAGCCCGCGACGGCGCCGGGCGCGACGATGACCGACCCGCCGCGCCCGCCGGAGCGCCCCGCCGCGCTGACGGCGCCGGCGACACCGCCCGCGACGCCCGAGACGAAGCCCGCCGCGCCGCCCGCCGATCCGGCTGCCGTCGCACCGCCCGCACCGAGGCCGCCGGAACGCCCGGCCGACCTCGTCCCGACCTCGTCCTCCGGCGCACCGCCGGTCCCGGCGGAGGCCAAGCCCGGCGACAAGGCCGCCGACAAGCCCGGCGAGATGCCGGTGCCGCCGCCGCTCCCCCCGGAGCGCCCGGCCGAGCTGTCGGGCGAGGCGGCGCTCGCCCTCAAGGTCGCGGCGCCGGACGACACCGCCTGCCGGGTCAGGCTGAAGCGCCTCGGCGCGGCGTTCGAGCCGCTGCCGGCGATCGTCAACGGGCAGTGCGGCACGCCGCTGCCGCTGAAGGTGACGGGGCTGCCCGACGTCGCGCTTCCGCAATCGGCGACGCTGACCTGTGCGGCCGCCGAGGCGCTGGCGCGCTGGGCGACCGAGGCGCAGGTCGCGGCCGAGCGCGAGCTGAAGCAGCCGCTGACCGGGATCGCGATCGGCACCTCCTACGAGTGCCGCGGGCAGAACCACGACGTCGAGGCCAAGCTCAGCGAGCACGCCTTCGCCAACGGCGTCGACGTGATGAGCTTCACCTTCGCCGGCCGTCCGCCGATCGCGGTCGGGGCGATGCCGGAGGGCTCGGCCGAGGGGCGCTTCCTCGATGCGGTGCGGGCGCGGGCCTGCGGGTTCTTCCGCACGGTGCTCGGCCCCGGCTCGAACGCCGCGCACGCCAACCATCTCCATCTCGACGAGCGCGAGCGCAACGCCGGGCACCGCCTGTGCCAGTGAGGGCGGTCGCGGAAACCTGATGCCGCCGTGCCGTTTGGCGGGGAACGCTCACGCTTCGCCGACACTTGATCGCGTGGAGCGAATCGGCTCCGGGAGCCTCGACCATGACGTGCGGATCGACGATGCGGACCGGCCTCGCGGCCGTCGTCCTGGCCTGCCTCGCGGGCCAGGGTCTTGCCGCATCGGACAAGGAGCCGGCCAAGGCGTCGGGCAAGAACGAGCCCGTGGCGCCGAGCGCGCAGGCGATCCGGGACGCGACCTTCGCCGAGCCGGCCCAGGATGCGAAGACGGATGCGAAGAAGAACGAGGCGAAGTCGTCGGGGGCCGCGAAGGCGAACGACCGGCCCGATCCGCTGACGATCAAGGTCCAGGTGCTGCTCGACCGGGCGCGGTTCTTCCCCGGCGCCATCGACGGGCGCGACGGCGAGAACCTCCAGGGCGCGCTCTCGGCCTACGCCGTGGCGCAGGGCCTGCCCGCGACGAAGACGCTGACGAAGGACGTCTTCGACAAGCTCGCCGCCACCGGCGGCGATCCGGTGGTCGCCGACTACACCATCACCGAGGCGGATGCGGCCGGCCCCTATGTCGAGACGATCCCGCCGAAGATGGAGGCCCAGGCCGACCTGAAGGCGATGAGCTACACCAACCCGCGCGAGATGCTGGCCGAGCGCTTCCACATGAGCCGCGACCTGCTGAGCCAGCTCAACCCGGACAAGCCCCTCGACAAGGCCGGAACGGTGATCCTGGTCGCGGGCGTCGCGCCGATGGGCCTCGACAAGCCCAAGGCCAAGGACCTGCCGCAGGACCCGAAGGTCGACCGCGTCGAGGTCGACAAGGGCAGCCGCGACGTGCGCGCCTTCGGCAAGGACGGCAAGCTTCTGGCCTACTATCCGGCCTCGATCGGCAGCGAGGAGAAGCCCGCGCCGAGCGGCGAGACCAAGGTGAAGGGCGTCGCCTTCGACCCGTTCTACACCTACGATCCGAAGTACCGCTTCAAGGGCGTGAAGAGCCGCAAGAAGTTCTCGATCCGCCCCGGCCCGAACAACCCGGTCGGCCTCGTCTGGATCGACCTCGCGATTCCCTCCTACGGCATCCACGGCACCCCGGAGCCGGAGAAGGTCGGCAAGACCGAGTCGCACGGCTGCATCCGGCTGACCAACTGGAACGCCCGCGACCTCGCCGCCCACGTCGCCCGCGGGGCGAAGGTGTCGTTCAAGGACGAATAGAGCGGGCGCTCGCATGTCGTCGAGGCGACCGGCTCCGAACCGTCGGTCGGCCTCATGTCCTTCCGGCGAGCGGGCTTCCACCTCGCTTGGAAATGCTCCCGCGATCAGGCCGCCGTCAGGTGCCGGAGGTCCGCACCGGTGGACAGGTGCTCCGATGCATCGAGGATTTCGACCGCCACGATCCGACCGGCGGCATCGAAATCGAGGACTAGGTGTCGAAGCTATGAAGGTTGTTCACCCGGGGCGGGGGTGAGAGGCTGGGGTTGCGAAGCCAACCAACCCTGACCGAGCGCCCCGGATGAACACCCATCAGCATGCCCGCATGACGGTCCATGGTCGAGCCCTTCTG